>JAFTLM010000140.1 GCA_017455945.1 Clostridia bacterium
CTGTCAGAACCGTAACTTTATTGACGGTGTCCGTGCTATGGTTGTCAATAAGCTGGAAGAGTGCGGAATCAAGCACACCCTTGAGGGAAGAATTAAATCGGTGTACAGTATATATAAAAAAATGTACACTCAGAATAAAAGCTTTGACGAGATATACGACTTTTATGCACTTCGTGTCATCGTCGATACGGAGCTTGACTGTTATACGGTGCTTGGACTTATCCACGAGATGTTCAGGTCTGTGCCCGGGCGTTTTAAAGACTATATTTCAACGCCAAAGCCCAATATGTACAGCTCACTCCATACTACCGTAATAGGACGCGACGGTATTCCGTTTGAAGTTCAGATAAGAACCTGGGATATGCACCATATAGCCGAATACGGTATAGCCGCACACTGGAAATATAAGTCAGGCGGACGCTCCAAAGAAGAGATGGATAAGAAGCTGGAGTGGGTGTCAAGACTTATCGAAACCGAAAATGAGACGCGTGACCCCGATGAGTTTATCAGTGCCATAAAAACCGATATATTCCATGACGAAATATTTGTGTTCACTCCTAAAGGTGACGTTATTCAGCTTCCTTCCGGGTCTACGGTTATCGACTTTGCATATGCTATCCATACCGCGGTCGGCAATAAGATGACCGGAGCAAAAATCAACGGTATGATAGTGCCGATAGATAAAGTTCCGCAAAACGGAGAAATAATAGAGATAATAACCTCTCAGAACTCCAAGGGCCCCAGCCGCGACTGGCTTAAAATAGTGAAAACCAGTGAGGCACGCAATAAGATACGTCAGTGGTTCAAGAAAGAAAAGCGTGAAGATAATATTCTTATGGGTAAATCTATGGTGGATGCCGAGTTTAAAAAGTATTCGCGTTCGTCTACCGAGGCTCAGCGAAACGAGATAGTTCTTAATGTCTCCGCCAAATTCGGATTTAATAACGCCGATGACTTTTATAATGCTATAGGATATGGCGGAATTGCCGTTTCAAAAGCCTTTTACAGACTAAAAGGTGAATTTGATAAGGTAGTAAAGGTAGAAGAACCGGCCGAGGAGCTTGAGCCTGTTCAGGCAATACAGATAGTCGAAAAGCCCAAAAATCTTAAATCCAACAGCGGAATTATCGTCGACGGTGAAAGCGGCTGTCTGGTTAAATTTGCAAAATGTTGCAATCCTTTGCCCGGTGATAATGTTATAGGCTTTATCACTAAGGGCTTTGGAATATCTATCCATAAGTGCGATTGTCCCAACGTGGAGTCGGCAAGAAAGAACGGCACCGATGCCACAAGATGGGTTGAAGCCCATTGGGAAAATGCGGGAAGAACCAACGACGAATATGAGGCTATGCTTCAGATAACCACCTATGACCGAATAGGTATGCTTGCGGATATTTCGGTGGCTCTTGCGGATATGAGAGTTTCTATACTTCAGATAAACACCGTGAGCCGTCCCGAAACAAGTACAACGGTTATAAACCTTAAAATAAGTTGTAAAAACACAGATCACTACTCGTCGATAGTGTCGAGAATAGGCTCCCTTAAAGACGTCATAAGCGTAACGAGAGGTTATGTGTAAGAAAGGACAGGTATGATAGCTGTATTGCAAAGAGTAAGCCGTGCCTCTGTCAGCGTTGACGGAGAAGTGGTGGGAAAATGTGAAAAAGGATTGGCAATTCTCCTTGGAGTTGCCGACGGAGACCTTGAGAAAGATGCCGAAGTGCTTGCCGAAAAAATATCAAAACTCAGAATTTTTACCGATGAAAACGATAAAATGAATCTTTCTGTGATGGATATCGACGGCGAAGCACTGGTTATTTCGAATTTTACGCTTTTGGCAAATTATGCACACGGAAACCGCCCCGATTATATGTCGGCAGCTAAGCCGTCGGAAGCAAACAGATTGTATGAGTATTTCTGTGACCGCCTTTCACAAAAGCTTAAATCGGTTGAGAAGGGCGTTTTTGGAGCGGATATGGCGGTGGAAATTTCCAATGACGGACCTGTGACAATAGTAATGGACAGTAAAATTCTTGTAAAGTAAGGTTTGAAAAATGAAACTATACGTTGAAGGTAACATAAACAGATATTATGTTCAGACACTCTGTATGATATTTTTTCCGGGTGAAAAATTCCCGGAGGACGAGGAAATAACGGAGAATACACCTGTGCTGAGCCTTAAATTGACTTGTGATTCGGAGCGTGCGGTTGCGTACGTTGAAGCAAGCAAGGGCGAAAAAAAAGCAACGGCAGAGAGGGACTATCTTTTTGCTGACCGTGCCAGCGAGGAACGTACACGTAAGCTGGCTGTGGGAGCCGCCGTTATTGCCGCACTGGGGGAGCTTGTAAAATATAAGCCTTCCTGGGGAATGCTTGTGGGCGTAAGACCCTCAAAGGTCGCCATGGAAATGCTGAATGCAGGTATGAGTAAAAGCCGTGTCAAGCGAACGCTTGTGGGTGACTTTTTGGTTACCCCAAAGAAAGCGGGATTGGCGGTTGACGTTGCCAGAAAAGAAAAAGAGATAATAGGCACTCCCTCAAAAAAGGATTGCAGCGTGTATATTTCAATTCCTTTTTGCCCAACCAGATGTGCGTATTGCTCGTTTGTGTCCTATACGTCAAAAAGACTTCTGTCGCTTATTCCCGAGTATGTTGAGCGGCTGTGCCAAGACGTAAAAAATATCTTTTCTACAGTGAAAAGACTCGGACTTAACGTAAAAACAGTGTATATCGGCGGCGGAACTCCTACTATACTCACCGAAGAACAGCTTGAAAAATTGCTTTCTACGGTCAGTGAGTGCTATGACGTTTCAACGCTTGAGGAATATACCTTTGAAGGCGGCAGACCCGATACCATTACTGCCGAAAAACTGAAAATTGCCAAGAAATACGGCGTAAACAGAGTGAGCGTAAATACTCAGTCTTTGTCCGATGAGGTATTGAAGGGAATCGGAAGAGACCATTCGGCAGATGATTTTTTCAGAGCGTATAATATTGCCGCCGAATCGGGAATACAATATATCAATACAGACCTCATTGCAGGTCTTCCCAAGGATAGATTCTCCACTTTTTCGGCAACTATGGATAAAATCCTCGAGCTCAGACCTCACAATATAACGGTACATACATTTTGTGTAAAGAAATCGGCGGATATTTTAAGGCAGGATAGCCATATATATTCCATAACCGGAGGAGACGTGGGAAAGTGTATTGACTATTCTCAGCTTAAAGCTTCCCAGGCGAGCTATACGCCCTATTATATGTACCGACAGAAAAATACAGTGGGTAACTTTGAAAACGTCGGTTTTGCACTTGATGGGGCAGAGGGACTTTATAACGTCTATATGATGGAAGAGGTTCACAGTATACTTGCCGCAGGTGCGGGTGCGGTTACAAAGCTTGTTGACTATAACTCGGATAATAACGGAAAAATTGATATCGACAGAGTTTTCAACGCCAAATATCCGTATGAGTATTTGAGCGAGAACGAAAGCGAAAAAATAAACAAGGCGATAATTGACTATTATAACGATAAAGACCTTGTTTGATTGGAAGGATAAAAATGACAACACTTATCAGAAACGTAAAGCTCCTCGACGAGTACGGCTTTGGAGATAAGGCTGTTTCGGTGCTTGTTGGGGACGGAAGATATAAATACGTGGGCGAAGCGGAACCAAGAATAAAGGTTGATGAAATAATCGACGGAAAAGGAAATCTTTTGATTCCCGCGTTTTATAACACCCATTGCCATGCGGCAATGACGCTGTTCAGAGGCTACGGTGAGGACCTGCCTCTTGACAGGTGGCTGAACGAAAGGATTTTTCCCGCAGAGGATAGACTTACACCCAAATCGGTAAATGTTGCCGCTAAATTGGCGATAGCCGAAATGATATCCTGCGGTATTGTGTCTTTTTCGGATATGTATATGTTTATGGACGAGGTGGCAAATTCAGTGCTTGAAACAGGAATAAAAGACAATCTGTCACGTTCCATAGTTTCTTTTGCTGACAGAGACGATATAGCTCACGACAGCAGATTTCTTGAGTCTGTTGAGCTTGTCAAAAACTTTGACGGTGCGGCGGACGGACGTCTTAAAATTGATATGAGTCTTCACGCAGAGTATACAAATACTGAACAGATGTCAAGATTTATATCCGAGTATATAAAGGAAAATAATCTGGGTATGCAGATTCATATTTCCGAGACCGAAAAAGAACACCTGGAATGTATGGCACGTCGCGGCGGAAGAACTCCAATAGAGTTTTTCAACGATTGCGGTTTGTTTGATACCAGAACAACCGCCGCACATTGCGTTTACGTTACCGATAGCGATATGGAGATAATTAAGGAAAAGAATGTAAGCGTAGCTCATAATCCCGTTAGCAATTTGAAACTTGGAAGCTGAGTTATGCCTCTTAGAAAAATGCTTGATAAGGTAATAAACGTCACCCTCGGAACCGACGGTGTTGCATCCAATAATACACTTGATATTCTGAAGGAATTTCAATATGCGTTGCTTCTCGGAAAGGGTATAAGCAGACAACCGGAAGCTGTCAAGGCGAGAGAACTGTTTACGGTGGCAACTTATAACGGAGCCTTGGCACAGGGCAGACGCGATTGCGGAAAGATTGAGCTTGGTTATAAAGCCGACGCTGTTATCGTAAATCTCGATTCTGTGAACAATATTCCGTCGTATGATTTTTATACTACGTTGGGTTACAGTGCAAAATCTTCCGATGTGGTAATGACTATGGTGGACGGAAAAATACTTTATAAAGACGGCGAATATAAGACTATCGATATAGAAAAATTGAAGTTTGAAGCAAAGGATGTTATAAATCACTATTTTGATTAAGAGTAATCGGGAGGATTTATGAACACCGTCTCAAAGCGACAGTTTCTCGGAGGTGCGGCGGCACTGACAGTGTCTACCGTTCTTGTTAAATTCATAGGCTTGGCGTATAAAATACCGCTTATGCACTGTCTTGGTGCAGAGGGGATGGGATACTTTAACTCGGCATATGAAATATACACCTTGTTTTTCGTAATAGCAACGGCGGGCGTGCCGGTAGCTATTTCAATAATGGTGTCCGAGAATATTGCTTTGGGAAGATTGAAAAATGCCCAAAAGATATACCGTACGTCGCTTTGTGTGCTGATTTCCGTCGGCGGTGCGGGAGCCCTTTTTATGGGGCTCGGAGCGGGGCTTTTGGCGGATTGTATAGGAAATCCCGGGGCAAGACTGTCGCTGGCTTTCGTTGCACCTACCGTGTTTTTCGTGAGTGTTTCGGGGGCGGTCAGAGGCTATTTTCAGGGATGCAGAAATATGGTTCCCACAGCGGTGTCGCAGGTTATAGAGTCGCTTGGAAAATTGATTCTCGGTCTGTTTTTTGCGGCGTGGGCAAAAAAATGCGGAATGACGGAAGAGCAAATTTCGGCTATGGCAATATTGGGTTTAAGCGTCGGAACCGCAATAGCTACAGCCTATCTGTGTATAGTAAAATCACGTGCAAAAACCGTGCTTGAGTGCAGAGTGCTTGATAATACTCCGGATAAATTCGGAAAGCTTGCCAAAAGACTCGTCAAGCTTGCTATTCCGGTTACCGTAGGCTCTGTGTTGGTAAGCCTGACACGTATAGTTGATATGATGGCTATTATGGGCAGGCTTAATTCTGCCGAAAAAATTTCGGTGTACGGCATCTACAGTACCATGTGCCTCCCTATATATAATTTGCCGTCGTCGCTGGTGGCAGGTATAGCTCTGGCACTTGTGCCGTCAATTACAAACGCGGTGCAAGCCTCTCAAGTACAAAGAGAAGAACGCATCGTAGCATCGGGAATAAAGCTTTGTGCGTTAATTTCACTTCCCGCATCGTTTGGAATAGGCGTGTATGCAAAAAATGTTTTAGAACTTCTTTTTTCGGGACAGACAAAAGAAATTTTGGTTGCGGCACCTTTGCTTACAGCACTGTCTGTATCGGTATTTGCTTCTTGCTTGCTGCAAGTGACAAATTCAGTGTTGCAGGCAAACGGAAAAATATATCATCCTATAATTTCGCTTACCTGCGGAATGGTGGTGAAATGCGTTTCGGCTTATATCCTTATAGGGCTTCCCGATGTGGGAATAATGGGCGCACCCGTAAGTACCTTGTTGTGCAACGTTACGGCTGTGGTGGTCAATTTGATTTTTTTGGATAAATATACCGCGGCTAAAATAGAGCTTGCAGATATTTTGAAAAAGCCAACGTTGTGTTCAGCGGTGTCAATAGTAATGTCGGTTTTGCTGTTTGTATTGCTTTCTGCCGTTGGACTTGATACAAGAATTGTGTTTTTTTCGTCCGTGTTGCTGTGTGCGTCGGTTTACTTTGTTTCTGTTGTGCTTTTCGGCGGGCTTGATTCCGAAGAATTTGAAATGTTGCCGGTAGGCAATCGGCTTGAAGCTATATGTAATAAAATAAATAAAGGAAAGAAAAATAATGAACAGAGAAGAAAAAATAAAACAGCTTTTGGGAAAAAATGAATATTCCTTTGACGATTTGGTGACTATAGTTGAGCTTTTGAGAAGCGAAGGCGGCTGTCCGTGGGATATGGAGCAGACACATAAAAGTATAAGAAATGATTTCATAGAAGAAACCTATGAGGTAATAGAGGCTATAGATACGGAGGACCCCAAGCTCTTGCGTGAAGAGCTTGGAGACGTTTTGCTTCAGGTAGTGTTTCACGCCAGGATTTCCGAGGAGGAAGAAATTTTTGATATCAACGGAGTGGCTAACGACATATGCGCCAAGCTTATACATCGCCATCCTCACGTGTTTGGAAACGTGAACGCCGAAACCACCGCAGAGGTTCTTAAAAATTGGGATGCAATAAAAAGCGAGGAAAAAAGCAGAGTGACCGTTACGGATAAGCTTAAGTCAATTCCTCCTATGCTTCCCGCACTTATGCGTGCCACAAAAGTAGGAAAAAAAGCCAAGTGCTTCGATTTCCCGACCGCAGCCGACGTTATGGATAAAATCTCGGAGGAACTGGTCGAGGTCTCTGAGGCAATGGAAGAAAATAATGCGGAACATATTTCCGAAGAAATAGGAGATCTTTTGCTGTCGATTACAAGCCTTTGCCGTAAACTGGGAGTGGACGCGGAGCAGGCTCTTTCGCAGGCTACCGACAAATTTATTGACCGTTTTGAGGCAATAGAAACAGAGGTTTTGAGGCAGAAAAAATCTATGGAAGACTGTTCTTTGGAAGAACTTGATAAAATATGGGACGAAAACAAGAAAAAAATTCAAAATTTTTCATAAAAATGCTCAAAAAATGTAAAAAATCTCTTGATTTTTGTGAATTTTAATGATATAATATAATAAAGATGTTATCAAGCTAATGATAACAAATAATAATTAGAAAGGTAGAAAACATTATGAACAAGACACAGCTCATCGAAGCTATCGCAGCTTCCGCTAATCTCAAGAAGAAGGACGCAGAGGCAGCTCTCAACGCAACAACAGCAGCTATCGCAGAAGCACTTAAGAACGGCGAGCAGGTTCAGCTTATCGGCTTTGGTACATTCAAGGTTAGAGAAAAGGCAGCAAGAACAGGTCGCAACCCCAAGACCGGCGAGACAATCACAATCGCAGCGTCCAAGGCGCCCGCATTCGTTGCAGGTAAGGGTCTTAAAGATTCCATTAAGTAATTTTTTGAATGTAGGCGGACAGGAATTAACTTGTCCGCCTGTTTTTTTGGAGCAAAAAATGAGACTTGATAAATTTTTAAAAGTATCGAGAATAATAAAAAGACGCACGGTTGCCAACGATGCCTGTGATACCGAGCGAATTGCGGTAAACGGCAGAGTGGTGAAGGCGTCTTATAACGTCAAGGTCGGCGATGTAATAGAGGTGTCGTTTGGACAGCGTACTCTTAAGGTGAGAGTTACCGACGTTAAGGACGTGGTGAAAAAAGATGATGCGTCAACGCTTTACGAAGTGATAGAGCAGTAGATTTCTTTTTCATATATAGCGGCGGATTTTCATAAAATATATAAAAACTTTATGGAGGTCGCTATGGTTGAGAATAAAATTCAGCAGAATAAGAAACACGACGTGTGCCTGAAGAACCGTAAGCTGCTGTCTGTGGACGGTGTGGAAGACGTAATAAGCTTTGACGAAAGTCAGGTGGTGCTTGTTACTGTAAGCGGGGAAATGATTGTTGACGGAACCGGTCTTCACATTTC
>JAFTLM010000141.1 GCA_017455945.1 Clostridia bacterium
CCGTGGTCTGCTCTGCCCCTTACGTATCCGTACTTCACAAGGTCATCATAAACCTCCATAACGGTATTTATCGGTATGGCAAAACCAAGACCTTCGGCACCGTTGCTGGAATATTTTGCGTTTACGATTCCCACCAGTTCTCCGCGCATATTAAAGAGTGCACCTCCTGAATTTCCGGGGCTTACTGCCGCATTATGCTGCAACAGAGTCATTGTCTCATTGTCGATGGTGATCTCTCTTTCAAGAGCGCTTATTATTCCGTTGGTAACCGTTCCGCCAAGCAATCCCAGCGGATTTCCTATAGCAAGCACCTCTTCGCCTACACGAACACTGTCACTGCTTCCGCAAACAGCAACGGTAAGTTCCTCTTCAGGCGTGATTTTTATTATTGCAAGGTCGGTTTGGGCGTCGGTTGCAATAAGCTTTGCCTCATACACATTCCCATTTGGCAATCTGACCTCTATATCGGTTACTTCCTCTACAACGTGATTGTTTGTAACAATAATTCCGTTTTCGTTCACGATAACACCGCTGCCGGCTCCGCTTGAATAAACCAATCCATTCCGCAGGGTTGCAGACGTTGTAATCTCAACAACGGAATCCGAAACCAAATCCAACACGTCCGCCATAGAAAGATTGGAATCGCCTATATTTCCGTAAACAATTTCTTTGTCTGAGGAATTGGAAACTTTCATTCCGACGTCTTCTTCAATTCCGTAGAACCAGTCGTTTTCGTGTCCGTCGTTCTTGACATCGAAAGCTTCGTTCTCCGACGCACTCGGTTTATTTATCGCATCTGCTTCAAGTCTTTTGTTTAAAATACTTTCATATTTCTGCGAAACAGCCAGCGACGTAACAAAAACCAGCGCCACACAAAGCAACGCTCCCAAAACAGCACAAAGCACGATAAGCCGGGTCTTTTTTTGCGGCTTAAGCACCATATCACCGGTTACGTTGTACAAATATGAATTTTTTTCTTCGGTATATCCGTCGTTACTCGGTGTATAGCTTTTGGAATACACCTCGTATTCGTCTCTTTGATTATTATTTTGAATGTTATTATCCATCCAAACACCGCCTTTCGTATTTTACGTCTTTATTATAATTCGTCAATGTGACGATTTTTTGAAGATGCTATAAAAATTTCAAAAAAACATTGTTTTTTTTTACACTGTATGGTAAAATAAATATGTTACATTTAAAATATATACAGGTGAAAAATGTTAGATTTTATCAAAGCCCTTTTTACAAAAGAAAAAATAGATACGTATGTATTCCGTCCATTAGACAAATGCTTAATAAAAAAACAATATTTATTGGACCGTGCAGGCATAACCGACGGCTTTGCCGTAATATTTGCTATCCCTTACTACACGAAGGCTTGCGACGGCAAAAGGAATATTTCGGCATACGCTACGGGAAGAGACTACCATATGTACGTCAAAGAATTGCGAGAACGGATAGTACCTTTGTTAAAAGAAAATTTCCCTGACGTAAATTTTGAGATGTTTGCGGATCACTCTCCTATTGACGAACGCCACGCCGCGGTAAGCTCGGGACTTGGAATACTCGGAAAAAATCAACTGATAATAACCGAAAAATATTCTTCGTACATTTTCATAGGAGAGCTTATAGTCGGAGCATCTCTCCCCGACGGATATTTCAAAGAAATTCAGCCGCAAATCTGTGAAAACTGCGGTCTGTGTCAAAAAAGCTGTCCGTGGCAAAGGGGCGAATGCGGTGAATGTCTTTCTGCCATCACTCAAAAAAAGGGGCTGCTGTCAGACAGCGAGGCGGCACTTATTAAAAAATACGGGCTTTGGGGCTGTGATATTTGCTCTGAAGTCTGCCCCCACACAAAAAAGGCTTTGCAAAACGGAAGCATCTATTCTCCCATAGATTTTTTCAACACTCTGGAGCTTCCCTACCTTACATACGAAAAGGTATCGCAAATGAGCGAAGAAGAATTCTCACAAAGAGCTTTTTCCTGGCGCGGACGCGATACGATTCTTCGTAATATCAAGATAGGCGGAGATCAAAATGGCGAAAGAAGAAACAGCCGAGCTGAAAAAGAAGATTGAGGAACTGGAACAAAAAAACGCTGAGCTTAACGCACTGTTGGAAATTTCGGAAAAGGTTGAGTTAAACAGTCATACCGGTTATTTCTCATATCTTTTTAACTTCATACGAAAAAACAGAGTTTTTTCAATCTTTTTGAAGGTAGGAAAGATTTTTACCGGATTCAGGCTTATATCTCGCATTTTCAAGGTTATAGGTATAATAATTTTAGCACTTGAAACCGGCACCGCAATTTTTATAGGCTTGATTTTGTTGGCAATTCTTCTCCCCCCTGCTCTTATTTATTTGTTTGCCGTATTTTTGTATTCCTTGTTTACGTCACCGCGTGACATCAAACGTATATTTGACGGTGTTGGCGACAGAAAGATAATTGTTATATTCCCCGCAAGGCGACAAAACTTAGGTTGTCACAGCTTCTTATACAGAAACGCAAGGGATTTGGAGCAAAAAGGCTATTTCGTAATTTCAGTATCGCCTTTCTGGCTTTCATCGGTTGACATTTCGGGGAACAGAAAACTTTACGCAAATCAAAAAATCACCAACGGTATCGTAACCGTAAGACGGCAATATTTTTTCAGGATAAAAAAGCAACTTTTAAAGAATCACAACCAAAGAGCGATATTTATTCATTAGAGGTATGTTATGATAAAACTTATTTACGGGCTTCCCGGCACAGGAAAAACCACTGAAATTTCAAATCAAATAAAAAAATCCCTCGACGGTAAAAAGAAATTACTTTTGATAGTGCCCGAACAACAGACCGTTGAAGTGGAGCGAAAAATGCTCAAGCTTCTTCCTCCTTCTGTACAACTTAAATTTGAGGTGGTGAATTTTTCCCGTCTTGCCAACAAAGTGTTCAGAAAATACGGAGGACTTTCTTATAACTACATTACCACAGGAATGAAAAATCTGTTTATGAAGCGAACCCTGCTGAAGCTGGCGCCCTCGCTTTCCGAATACCAACTGAGAGTCCGCGGAGATTCGTCTCTGCCCTCTCTTATGCTCTCTCAGATAGATGAATTCAAAGCCAACAGCATCAATGCTGAAAAGCTTACGCTTGCGTCAAAAGAGTTAAAAACCAAGCTTACGGAAAAGAAATTGGACAACGGATCATCGCTGATAGCCAAGCTTGATGACTTCGGCAAAATTTACGCGGCATACGATGAAATGGTTGAAAAATCTTACAACGACAGTGCCAACGATTTGGAAGAACTCTATAAAAACACACTCAAAGAAAACAATTTCTTCGAAGGATATGACGTCTACATAGATTCTTTTTCAAGCTTCACTGCCGCAGAACACAAAATCATCGAAAAAATATTCGAACAGGCTGACAATACGGTAATCTCACTGCCCTATACAGACACAGATCCCGTTCCGCTACATTTGAAAAGCGTATATGAAACCTCCGTTAAGCTTATTTCCGCCTCAAAAAAGCCCCCTGAAACTTTGGTTTTGAACACACCGTTCAGGGCTTCGTCTCCTTCTCTCAAAATGCTTTGGGAGAATCTTTGGAATTTCGCGGTTACGGTAAAGGAAGACCAAAAGCAGAAAGCCTCTGATGACAGCAAAAAAGATGCTCCGCCGAAACTTCCCGCGGACGAATCCATTGCGATAATAGAATGTACCGACAAATATAGCGAATCGGAAGCTGTTACAAACATCATACTCAAGCTTCTCGAAAACGGTTACCGCAGAAAAGAAATAGCGGTAATTGCCGGAAACATGGAAAACTACAGAGGTATCCTTGACTCCACTCTTGAAAAAGCCAATATTCCCTACTTCATGTCGGAAAAATCGAGTTTGCTCACTTCTCCGCTGGTTTCTATGATGCTCTCTGCCTTCGCGATCAAACAGAGGAACTGGAGAACCGACGACGTTATCGCTTATCTCAAAAGCGGTTTGACCGACGTTGATCAAAACGACATCGATATATTTGAGATTTACGTATCCACTTGGAAAATAAGAGGAAAACGCTTCTTGGAAGATTTCTGGACTATGAATCCCGACGGATATTCATCGAAAATTTCCGAACGCGGGCTCTCTATTCTCCAGACGGCAAACGAAGTAAAGAACAAGATAACACTTCCTCTGTGTGAATTTTTCACACGTCTCGATGCGGCAAAAAACGTTGCCGACCTTTGTGACGCCACGTTTGAATTTTTCAAAAAGCTGAACCTTTCCGAAAAGCTTTTGAATTGTGCAAAGAAGGCATTTTTCGATAACGACAAAAAAAGTGCTCTCGAAATCGCAGGCTCTCACAAGGCGTTTATAAAGGTTCTTTCCGACATTTCAGCCACCTTAGGTAACCAGGATATGTCTGTGGAAGAATTTGCCTCGTCGCTCAAATTAGTACTTGGTAACACCGATGTTGGAACTATTCCCACAGGTGCGGACAGCATTATTCTCGGATCTGCTTCTACGTTAAGAGCCTCCGACATACGTTGTGCCATTCTTATCGGTATGTGTGAGGGAGACTTCCCTGCATCCACAAGTGATTGCGGCTTTTTCTCCGACAACGAAAAGCAAAAGCTGAAGGAGCTTAAAGAAAAAATAGACCTTTCAAGCGACACGAAAACTCAAAACTCCGAAGAGCTTCTTTACGCATACAGAGCTATTACTCTGCCCTCCGAAAAGCTGTTTATGCTTTACAATACGGGAAGCGGAGACAACGGTGCCAAAAAGCCGTCAATCGCCATTTCGCGTGTTCTTGCACTGTTGCCTGACGTAAAGAAGGTAAATTACAGGTTGGTTGAAGAGTCGGACAAGCTTATGTCAAAGGCTTTGGCTTTTGAAGCCCTCGGACGTTTGACGTCGGACGACAACCGCGATGCACTTTATAAGATTTTTGAAAGCGATCCCAAGTATTCGGACGTTATGAAAAAGACAAGCACGCCCATAAGCGTCTCGGATTGCTACATATACGAAAATCTTGCCAAGAGCACGTTTTGAGACACACTCAAAACCGATCAGACCCAGCTTGAAAAATATATCAAGTGTCACTTTGCCTACTACTGCGACCACGTGTTAAACTTAAGAGAAACAGAGGCTGCCGCTTTTAAATACAGCGATTCGGGAACCTTTATACACCACATACTCAAAACATTTATGGAATCTGTGGTAGACACAGACAAAAATTGCATTAAAAGAGGGCTTGAAGG
>JAFTLM010000142.1 GCA_017455945.1 Clostridia bacterium
GTACACATGTTGAAACGTCTGTGTCCACCGTACCGTTGATATAATCGTTTCCGAACTTATAGTCGGCAGAATAAACGAAGCCATTCATCATAGAATCTCCCACAAGATCCTTGATTATAATGTGAGTTTTGTTAGCCACGGGTGCGTAAACGCTGTTGGAATTTGTATCGCTTTCGTTTTTAGCTCTTGCGGTACTCCAAACCTCAAAATCCAAAGCATCGGTCTTGTACGCCGTCAAGTCGGGCAGTTGCCCAACCGTTCCGAAATCACGAAGAACAAGGTCGATGTGCCCCGCACTTACCGTGGACGCCGCCTTTACCGTGCCGCGGAAAACAGGAGCAACTGCTGATGCCGAAAATGCCGACAAGAGCATCACAAGCCCTATTACCAGACACAATGTTTTTAAAAGTTTGCCGTTTTTCATTTTTCTTTCATCCTTTCTTTCAATAATTAAAATATTGGATTTATATTTTCACACCATAATTGTAACACAATATTAAAAGAAATTCAATATCCTATATCCAGTTTTTTATAACTTATTTTCCGATTTTTTACGTTCGAAAATATATTTTTGTTGATTTGTAACAAAAATATCCGTGACACTTTGTGCACTTTTCCGCAGCTTTGCTTTTGACGCTCTTGATGAAATTAATTGAACTCCACAACGACGGAGTTTTCAGCGTCACCCGTATTTTTATGAATTTATCAACTGTCGGTTTATTTTCCAAACAACCTCGCCACACGGTTGATTGTAATGAGCGAAAATATTTGGTATAATTATTTTGAAAAAACTTTCGAAAAGTGTAAAAATTACGATTAATGGATTGACACAAAAACAATTCTTATGATATCTTAAAAAAAAACGAGGAGACACCGTTATGAAAAAAACTTTAAAGCTTACAGCGTTATTGATGGCATTTGTCGTATTGACGTCTACATTCAGTATAATAGCGTGCGGAACTTCAACCGAAGCTGCGGCTGTATCCGATGAGGTAAGCGAGCTTTCGTCAGGAGCTCCGCTTTACGGAGAAACGGCTGTCGAAAGCTATTCCGACAAAATCACGGCGTTTGAATTTAACATTCCCGTGCTTCCTCAAAGCGACGTTTCGGAGTACACCGAAATAGTAACGCTTGAAAAAGCAACCGCCGACAACGAATATCTCTACCAGAATCTCATATACGCAAACCTCAAAAGCCGAGTGCTTGCAATCAAAACAGAAGGAGAGATATACGAGCTTTGCGACTCGGAAGGAAAGGCTCTCACCCTCTCCTCCAAAGCCACACCCATAGCCGTCGTATACGATGATATAAACGGCGACGCAAGATTTTTTGTAAACGGAATAATCGCCTACGTAAACATAAACGGCAATGTAGCTCTTGCGGCAGATCTAAAGCTTGATTCGGCTTTTGTCGGAGTGGCGGTCAAGACAGAAAAGGTAATACTGTTTGAAGGCTTTGAAAACACACCCGACAAAAACGTAACGGCATCGTCTTACAGCCTTAGCACCCACAACGTAAACAGCGACGACACAATCAAGCTGATAGGCTTCCAGGAAAACTCCATAACCGACGGAATGAGAATAATTGCGGGCGTAGACACCCTTTACTACACAAACGTCGGATTCGAAATAGAAGCATTTGACAGCGGAGTTTCCACCGGAACATCACACATTTCCGGTAACAAGGTTTTCTCAAGCGTTACAGCCAACGATAAAACGCTGACAGCAGAAGAAAACGGGCACAAATATCTTGCCGTTGCCACGGTAACCGACATTATAAATTCCATTAAAGAAAACAGCTTTATCATTGTACGTGCGTACACGGAAATCGAAAACATAAGACATTATGACCAAGAAGCCCAAATAATAGTGACATCAGACGGGTATTACTTCGGCAAGTCAACCCTGCTTTACGAAAACAATTTCAACAGCGTCACTTCCCTCCCGGACAAGTGGGTGGGAGCTGAAGCCAATCCCGCAGACAGCTTGGTTGGTATAAAGAACGGAGAGCTTTGTCTCGGTGCTCCAAACAGCACAAGTATGAGTTACTATCTTGACAAAAATCTCGGTTCAAATTACGTAGTTCAGGGAGATTTCAGAATAATCTCCAATACAAGCGACACAAGGTGGGCAAGCCTTATGCTCAGGGTGCAGGATTCTGACTCATACATCATTGCGGGTGTTCGCATGAACGGCGAATGGTTTATTGAATCCAACGACAACGGAACCTGGTTCAAGCACGCAACGGGAAATTCCGGACTCGAATTTTATCTTGCCCAAACCTACACGCTTTCGGCGGTATGCTACGGTGACAGCGTGGCTCTGTTTATTGACGGAATCCTTGTCGGAGAGGCTACAGTTCCGCAAAAATTTGTTTCGGGCGGAGTGGGGATCTCTCTGTCGGGTATGGAGCTGAGAGCCGACGATTTCACGGTAGAAGCGTTACCGACAAATATGACGGAAGGCTTATATACGAAGAAACCTTCGACACCCTCACCTCGGTGCCCGAAGAATGGGGCAGGCTCGAAAGTGCCACCACCTCTGACTCCAATCTTACGCTCAGTATACAGGACGGTGCTCTTCGCATTCACGATATAAAAGCAAGCCGTCTCGTTATATGCAACGAACGCGAGTTAAGCGGCAACTACGTTTTTGAAGCGGAGCTTTGTGCAGAGGAGTTAGCTAACGCCACAAGATATATGGGTATCGTATTCGGAGCTCAGGACGACGGCTCACTGATAGCCGTGGATATGAGAATGTCGGACGGACGTATTCTTTTCGAGTCGTTCGACCCTGCCACAAACAAATGGACGTCTCTGACAACCCAAGCGAAACACAGCACAACCCCCGCACTCCGGACATTTTATAAATTCAAAATAGAATGCGTAAACGGATACGCCGTTTTCTACGCAGACGGAGTTAAGTATGCTCGCTTTGAAATTCCCGAAAAGTTTCTTTCGGGAAAGGTAGGTATTATATTGAGCCAATGTGCGGTTCACGTTGACAACGTCAGAATCTTTGAAGTCGGAGAGCACGCAGTTCCCGATTCGGCACCCGAACCAATTTACGAGTATATCGAGGTACCGACATACACCGAAAGCTTTGACGGTCTTACAGCAGTTCCCACAGGCTGGGACAAAATGACCACCGCCACAACAACACCGGCAAATCTTACGGTAAGTGCGGAAAACGATGCACTTGTTATCAGCGATATGAAAAGTGCCATAGCAGCCGTAAGTCTTGACCAAACCTTCAGCGGTAATTACACAGTAGAGGCAGACATTGCACTCACAAGCCGCGCAAACGACACCAGATATATGGGTGTGCTTATAGGTGTACAGGAGGACGATTCCTTTGCGGGCTGTCAGATGAGACTTTCGGACGGTCGTTTTGAGCTTACAAAATGGGACAGCACGTCAAAATGGGCTAATATCGGCGAAACCGTATACCTAAAGGACAAGCTCACGCTTGAGCTCGGCACGGCTTATCACTTTAAGCTGGTATGTACCGACGGATATGCGACAGCGTACGTAAACGACATAAATTGCGGAGGCTTTACAATTCCCGAAAAGCATCTTTCGGGCAAGATAGGCTTTATAACCAGCCAGGCAACCGTATCGGTCGACAATATCAGCGTCAAAACCATAACCAAATACGAGGCAACTCCCATATACGAAGAAAACTTTGAATACGTCCATTCGGTTCCCGAAGAATGGAGCGATACCGCAACCTCTTCGCCTCTTAAAATGTCGGCAGACGGAGAAAAGCTTATTCTCAAAAACACAACCGGACGTAGTATAGTTGCCCTTAGTGAGGAGCTTGACGGAAACTTTATGTATGAAGCAGAGTTGACTCTGACCCAAAAGCATACCTCAGACAGCTGGTGGCTCGGTCCCGTATTCGGTTTACAGGAGGATGGAACCTACGTTTTATTTGACGCCAACATCGTCAGCAGGAAATGGTCGGCAACTCCCTGGAACGGAAAAAGCTGGGATGCGGCACTTGCAAAGCCCGCAACCGCAGACGAATACGTAAACAATATCGGGGTGAATATCCCACAGAAATTCAAGCTCATATGCCTTGACGGAACAGGAACAATAATCATTAACGGCGTTAAAATCTGCTCGTTTGAAATTCCCGAAAAATTCCTTTCGGGCAAGGTTGGTATAGGCTTCAGAAATTCTACGGTTGAAGTGGACAACGTAAGAATTTGCAAGCTTGCCGTGGGCACGGACTACACCACTCTGTACGACCACAGCTTTAACGGACTTACCTCGCTCCCCGCAGAATGGAGCAAAAACACTGCGGCAACCCTCTCCAACTCCACGCTTGAAATAAGCACAGACAAAGAAGGGCTGATACTTAAAGACGCAAAGGGACAGCGCACGGTCGTTGCTCTTGACAAAACGCTTGACGGCGGCGACTTTATTTACGAGCTTGACCTTACTATGACTGAACGGCACGACACCGACGTCACCGGCACCAGCTGGTGGATGGGACCTGCCTTCGGAATACACGACGACGGCTCGTTTGCCATAATGGACGTAAAGATTCTTAACGGTCAATGGTACGTTGAACCCTGGCTCGGCACGAAATGGGGTACGGCTTTTGTAAAGGCCTCAACCTCCGCCGATTACATATCGACCTTCAGGCTCGGTGTACTCCAGCACTTCAAGCTTGTATGTGTGGACGGAATTGCCACCGCAAGCATTAACGGCGTGGAAATCTGCACATTTGAGCTTCCCGAAGAATACCGAACCGGCAAGGTTGGAGTGGGCTTCAGAAACTCAACGGTTGTCGTCGACAACGTCAAGCTTCAAAAGCTTGATAAGGACGAAAAAGGGCTGAATATTTCAGCCCAAACGCTTACCGATGCTACCCTCTCCTTGGGTGAGAACCACGTAATGCACAACAAGACGCTGTCTGTTAAGTTTGACCTTTCGGAGCTTGCAGATGGTCAGGCTGTAACCGTAGGGCACGGTGATTCGGCAGTCAAGATAACCAACACAACCGTGACATCTTACAACGGAAACACCTCAGTTTACAATGCGGAACACGGACTTGACGTTTCGGGAAATATCGAAGTCATTATTGACAGCGATTACGGCACCGCAACCGCAAGAATAAAGCGTTCTGACAACACTGCGTTCGTTACCCCAAGCTTCGCTTGGTCGGGTCGCGACGGCGAAATATTTGCAAAGAGCGAAGGCGTTACGCTTGAAAACGTCAAGATGAACTGGAATTCCACCGAGCACGGTAACAACGTATGGATAGTAGGCGACTCCTGCCTTGACATCAATTCCGACACAAGCTTTGCTTACTACCTCGGCAAGGGCGGACTGTCACTCATCGGCTCTTGCGACGAAACCTCGACAACAGCCGTAACAGAATTCGAGAACGCTCTCAAGCACGGGGCCCCCGAATATGCGGTTTGGGTTATGGGTATGAACGAGGCTGACGGCGACAATGCGGTCAACGCCGCCTGGAAAACTGCGGTTGACGAGTTTTTGGCTCTTTGCGAGGACAACGGAGTTACCCCCGTTCTCTGCACAATGCCCGGCACAAATCACAGCTTCAAAAACAGTGTAGTTACCGATTCGGGATACAGATATATAGATCTGGCAAAGGCCGACGGTGCTGAAGCAATGTACAAGGAGATACTTATGGACTTTACAGAAATCAAGGAAAGTATGGGCGGGACACGCATCAGAGTTGCCACCTTTAACACGGGTAACTTCACGGGTGCGGGACTGACAATGGGCGCAGAAAAAACTGTAGCGGCGTACCGCGAGCTCTTTGAGTCGGTAAACGCCGACCTGTGGGGACTTCAAGAGGACGAACAGTTCGTTGACAATGCCTACCCGGCAACCGAAGGCACTACCCCATACGATGCGATTTATAAAAATATTCTCCCCCATCACAAGGGATTCTTCACGGGAAAATATAACGGCAAGGCGTTCCTTACAAAATTCAACCTCTACGACGTAGAGCAGGTATACTACCCTGCCCCAGACACAAGCTACACCAGCAGCGTTTACCATTACGGACACAGATGGTTCCTGACAGGTAAAATCGAGGTGGACGGCAAAGAAGTTTCACTTGTAAGCCTTCACTTTGACTGGAACTGCAAGGAGAGACGAGCGACACAGATACAAGAGGTTATCAAATTCGCCAAGGAGCAGGAATACTGCATCATTATGGGCGATTTTAACCCCGAAGATTACCTGAACGGAGTTGAAATAAGCAAGAATCTGTTCTACGAAGAGGAGCTTGCACTCTTCAGAGAAATAGGTATGACCCACGCAAACGCAGGCGAATTCGGGTTGTTTGACACCCTTGTTGAGCCTACTCAGCCCGAGCTTTACGGACCCTGGGACAACATCATCGTCTCCTCCAACATCAGGCTTCTTTCTGCAGAAAAAGTTTACGTTGATTGGATGATAGACCACGCGGTAGTGGTTGCCGAAATGGAATTAAATTGATTTAACCAAAAATTAAAGGAGCTGTCTCATAAGAGACAGCTCCTTATTGTTGTGTGTCAAAAAAACGAAGTATTATTTCTTAAACTGAGCACCGAGAGTCTGGCAAGCACGGTAGTCCTGCCCCTCTTTATCCATACCGAATGCGTTCCACATTGCGGGACGGAAAATCTTGTCCTCGGGTACGTTGTGCATGGAAACGGGTATGCGGAGCATGGAGCAGAGCGTGATAAGGTCTGCGCCTATGTGACCGTAGGAGATAGCGCCGTGATTAGCGCCCCAGTTGTTCATAACGTCGTAAGCGGTCTTGAACGCGCCCTCGCCTGTGCATCTGGGTGCGAACCAGGTGCAGGGCCAGGTGTAGTCTGTGCGCTTCCAAAGCTTGTCGCTTACGTCTTCGGGAAGGTGAACTGTCCAGCCCTCGGCAATCTGGAGGCAGGGACCGAGACCCTTGACAAGGTTAAGGCGAATCATTGTTACGGGCATTTCTGCCTTTGTCTCAAAGCGAGAGGAATATCCGCCGCCGCGGAAGTAGCCAAGGTCTGCGTAGTTCCATGTGGTCTCAGCCATAACAGCCTCGCAGTCCTTGTCGGTCATCTCGTACCAGGGCTTCATAATGCCGTTTCCGCTCTCGTCCTTAACAGCGCCGTTTGCGTCAAGACAGCAAGCACCCGAATTTATAAGGTGAATAAAGCCGTCGGCTTCCTTTGCCTTACCCTCGATGTCGTAGCCTGTGCAGCCCTTTACAGCGTCGCCCGACCAATAGGTACGAACGTCGGCAAACATCTGAGCGCGGTTTGTAAGCAGCTTCATAAAGAGCATACCAATGCCGTTGAGAACGTCGTTTTCGGTAGCGAGAATGTAGGGCTCGCGAGCTCCGTTCCAGTCAAATGAGGTATTGAGAAGTGCCTCGGGGAAGTCGCAGTTGGGATAGAAGTCTGTCCACTGTCTCTGGCCCTGGAAGCCGGCCGCGATGGCATTGTGACCAACCATTTCCTCTTCACAACCCTCGGGGAGGTTCTTGTTGCCGTTCATAAGGTCTTTGATGATTACCATCATCTTGACAACAAATTCCCAGTCCGCGTCCTTCTCCTCGCGTGTTCTCTGAAGCTCCTCGGGGTTTTTATCAAAGCCCTCGATACAGTATTTCTTTGCCCAGGCGAGAGCTTTTTCATATTCTTTTTTGTCGTAAATTTCCTCTGTCATTCGGCGGATTATTTCCACCTCGTCAACAGATTCAACTCTCATACCGAGATAGTCCTCGATAAAGTCGGTGCTTATGATAGAACCGCCGATACCCATGCAGACAGAGCCTATCTGGAGGTAGGATTTTCCTCTCATAGACGCCGCAGCAACAGCCGCACGTCCGAAGCGGAGAAGCTTTTCCTCAACATCCTTGGGAATAGAGGTATCGTCAGCCTCGCAAACGTCGTGACCGTAGATGCCGAATGCGGGGAGTCCCTTCTGTGCGTGGGTAGCGAGAACCGATGCAAGGTATACCGCACCGGGACGTTCTGTACCGTTAAAGCCCCAAACCGCCTTTATGGTATCCTTTTCCATATCCATAGTCTCGGCTCCGTAGCACCAGCAAGGGGTGACAGTGAGGGTAATATCAACACCTTCTTTACGGAACTTCTCGGCACAAGCCGCCGACTCGCCAACGCGTCCGATGGTTGTGTCTGCGATAACAACCTTTACGGGCTCTCCGTTTGAATACTTGAGATTTTCACGGAAGAGTTTTGCGGCACTCTTTGCCATATTCATAGTCTGCTCCTCAAGAGATTCGCGTACCTTAAGTACGCCGCGTCTGCCGTCGATAGTGGGGCGTATGCCGATTACGGGATAACCGCCTACAAGTCTGCTTTCAGCCATTTTTATTTCTCCTTTACAAATATATATAAAAAATAGTTTTACTACTTGAATTATAGTGCATTTTGTGTTAAAATACTTGTACAATGGTGATAACTTTTTGAACAATATTCACTTTTTGAGAGGTTTTATGAAATATACAGAGTACAAAGAGGCAAAAAAGCACGGAACCGAAGGATTTCCTCTCCAATATTACTACGTTGACCAAAAACATCCTCAGTACGTAATGCCGCTTCACTGGCATCGTGAAATTGAGATTTTAAGAGTGATTGAGGGCAGACTTTCGCTTTGGTTGAACAATGAAAAATATGAGCTTTTAAACGGTGACGTTATCTTTATCGAAGGCGGAGCACTTCACAGAGGCGAGCCCGAAAATTGCCGCTATGAGTGCGCGGTCTTTGACCCGCGTTTTGTATCGGGTCAGATGAATTCCAGGCTTTCCGAGCTGATAAGACCGCTCTGCTCGGGACACGCATCTCTTGCACCGCTCTGCCCTGCCGCCAACAAAACCGCAGAACGGCTTCTTGACACGGCACGTGAAGAAACCACGTATTACGAGCTTCAGCTGGCGTCACTTATTTGTGAGCTTGTGAGAAATTTTTACACCGCGAGTGCCGTACACCTTGAGCCTGCAACCGACAAACGCTCAAATCACAGACGTGCAATGATAACTGTTTTACTTGAGAAAATCGAAACCGATTACGCTGAAAAGATAACTCTTGCAGAACTTGCCGACACAGCAGGCGTAAACGAAAAATATCTTTGCCGTTTCTTCAAAGAGTTTACGGGTTACACCCCCACCGACTACATAAACAGAATACGGATAGAGCACGCCTGCTACGAAATGAAATTCAATCACCGAAACGTAACCGAGGCTGCTTACGAATGCGGGTTCAACGAAATAAGCTATTTTTCCAAATGCTTCAAGAAATATAAGGGTATTTCGCCCGGAAAATACAGGTGATTTATATTTAAAAAGGCTCGGTTTTAACCGAGCCAAGCCCACTTGGGCTTTTTCATAATAAAAGTGGAGAAAAACGAAATTGCCACGCCTATAACTATTCCTCCGATAATATCGGTAGGAAAATGGACATAAAGATACAGCCTTGAAAAAGCTATCAGCGATGCCGTAATCAATGCACAGACACCGATTTTTTTGTTTTTCAAGAAAATCGAAGTTGCCGCTCCGAAAGATGAGACGGTATGCCCCGACGGAAAAGAATACTCGCTTGGAAAAGGCACAAGAAGCTTTATGGGATTTATGGCACAGGGGCGTGGTCTTGCTACTATGTTCTTTATTCCGAAATTAACGGCTATCAAACCTATAATCAGACCAAGCAGAACGGTAACCCCCGTTCTGCGATATTTTTTGAAGCAAAGCATTACAAGCCCCGCCAATATCCAGACTGCTCCCACCTCGCCTATCGAGGTAAAAAAAATCATTATGGCGTTAAGAAAATCACAGTGAATTTTCTGTATTGCGTCAAGTATGGCGAACTCAAAATTCTGAAACATATTCCCCTCCGTAAAATCTATTCTGATATATTGTACCACATTTTCACGGCAAAGTCAAATCACTGCTGAAAATTGCTGTTGACTTTTGAAATATATTGTGATAATATAAAAACACCATAAAACGACGGAGGATATACGATGGATTATTTGCAAAAGCTTAAATACCACTTTCGCCCACAAAAAGGCTGGATAAACGACCCCAACGGATTGGTTTATTTTGACGGATATTATCACGTATTCTATCAGCACTCCCCCGATTTCGAAACGCCCTGGAAGCAACCTATGCACTGGGGGCACGCCCGCACTAAGGACTTTCTTGATTGGGAAGAGCTCCCCATTGCACTTACGCCCGACAAAGAATACGACAAAGACGGATGCTGGTCAGGCACCGCAACAGTGAAGGACGGAGTTCTCTATCTCGTTTATGCGTCAATAAAAGGATATAACAAACAGCAGAAGTTAAACTCGCCACCCTGTGATTACGACGGAGAGCAAAAACAAACGGTCAGCGTTGCCTACTCAAAAGACGGAATACATTTCGAAAAATATGAAGGCAATCCCGTCATAGCTCACTATCCGCCCGAAGGAAGTCTTGACTTTCGCGACCCTGCTGTATGCTGTGTTGACGGAATATATTATTGCGTTATGGCAAGCGGAAACCCCGATGACAAAGCCGCACGTCTGCTTCTTTACAAAAGCGAGGACCTGTTTGATTGGGAATATCTCGGCGTAATGAACGAGTGGGCTGAAGGACGTTGGACAGAGTGCCCTTCATTTATAAACAACGAAAAGAATTTTTTGCTCACGGTTTCGGTTCAACCCTTAGGGTCAAGACATTATTTCCAAGTAATTTACGGAGATTTCAAGGACGGAAACTTCATCCCCAAGGCTTCCGCCACACCTGATAAGGGGCCCGACCAATACGCGGGACAGGCTTTCCGCGACCATTTGGGCAGAAATATACTGATTGCGTGGACTCCCGGCTGGAGCTACAACGGCTACGCCGAAAAAGACGTTGGGCATATGTCAATTCCCCGCGAGCTGAAGTTTGAAAACGGCAAAATAACAGCCTATCCCATAAAGGAGCTTCAACATCTTCTCAAGGACAGTGACGAATCGGTAAAAATCACCGACAAGGGATTTATCATTGAACGCACGGGGCGGTCTCCCGTAGTTTATGAGGGCGTTATAAACGACCTCAAAATACTACGCGACGGATATCTCCTCGAAGTATTTGTCAACGGCGGAGAGGTAGTTTACACTGTTTTACTGTAACCTTTCTTACACTCCGAAAAAGCCGAAACATTGACAAACTTGTTTCTTTCTGTTAAAACAAAACTTGGCGAAAAGTGCAAAAAACTCGGTGTTGTGTTCATTGAAATTTGCTTTTTTTAATGATAGAATAAGTGTGTAGTACCAAAAATTTTATCAACGAAAGGAATTTCAATTATGACATCTCAAGAAATCAAAGCAATAGCCAAGCAACTGGGTGCCGATATTTGCGGAATTGGTTCTATCGACCGCTGGGAAGGTGCGCCCTTGCAAATGGACCCAAGACAGATAATGCCAAAGGCAAAGTCGGTCATTGCCCTGGGTTTCCGTGTGCTTCGCGGTTCGCTCAGAGGAATTGAGGAAGGCACATTCTTCTCAAACTACTCGGCAATGGGTTACGGAGGAATTACCTATCTCTACATGCCCATGACGGTAATCAACCTAAGCAAAATAATTGAAGACGAGGGCTACGAGGCTGTTCCCATGGGTCACCAGAGCGACTGGAGAGCTATCGACAACAAAGGATTTCTCAAAAAGAACTGGTCGCGTCCCGTTGCTCCGGGCAAGGCTGCCCCCGACGTTATGGTCAGCATGAGAATCGCGGGATTCCTTTGCGGACTTGGCGAAATAGGATATTCGAAGATGCTTCTCACTCCCGAGTTCGGCCCAAGACTTCGCATAGGTATCATCATTACAGAAATGGAGCTTGAGCCCGACCCGATTATGAAGCCGGGCACGCTTTGCAACAAGTGTATGGCTTGCGTACGCGAGTGTCCCGGAGGTTGCATACCCGCTGATAAAACGGTTAAAGCACACATCGGCGGCTACGACCTTGAATGGGCTGACGTTGATATGAGCAAATGTGCAGACGTTTTCCGCGGTGCGGAGAAATTGCCCGACGGCGAAACGGGAGATTACATTGAGGGTTCAACAAAGTACAAAGCATCATCCTTCTCCCCATTCTACAAAAAGCCAAAGGTGCTTTACAACTCGGGGCAAGCAATATGCGGCGCAAGGGGATGCACAAGAGCCTGTATGGTAAGTCTTGAGGCACGCGGAGTGCTGAAAAACAAATTTGAAAGTCCGTTCCGCACACAGAAGCAGTGGACTGTGGATTGGTCGGAGGAAGGAATCGAGCGTTGCAAGCCCGATTATACACCGCCTTACGCAAAGCCTGCAAAAGACCGCGACGACGCGGATTGATTTTTACATTTGAATTCAAGGAGCAGCAAATATGAAATTTTCAGTTGGATTTCAGCTTTACGAAGGAGATGAAGAGCCCTTTTCCGAGGTAGTCAAATTATACCGCGATAAAATATCCGAAGTATTTTTCGCGTGGCAGGACATACCTACGGGCAGAAGCGGCATAGCGTCTATGCACGGATACACCGATTGGACCGCGCAAAGACGCACTGAAGAAGAGCTGCACAAAATAAAGGCTTTGGGCGTAAAGCTGGATCTGCTGTTCAATGCCAACTGTTACGGGCAGTATTCCCTGTCCGAAAAATTGGCGAACACGGTAACCTCCGTCATTGAGCATCTTCAACAAGAGGTA
>JAFTLM010000143.1 GCA_017455945.1 Clostridia bacterium
AACCAGTTGCGCCCGCAGGCACTCGGCGTTTCTTGTGGGAGCTTTTCGTTGCGCCTTTTGTGTCAAAGAAAAGCGGAGTTCCGAATTATGCCTTACAAAACCGCTGTAAGCCTACAGAAATAAAGCTATCCAATCCGTTAGTCCACTTTTTCTTTTTGCCATAAAAGGCACAAAAAGAAAAAGTTCGCAAAAAGAAAAATGACGTTTGGGAAGTTTCGCTCACTGCGGTGAGCGACAAGGCTTGTGCAGCCTTGACTCGCACCCACTGGCGTGGGGGCTCTTATGGGTGCGGTGCGAACACACCCCTCGCCGCCAAACTATAAATTATCGCTGTGTTTATTTATAATAAAATTCAAAAAGGCTGTCACATGACAGCCTTTTTCGTTTCAAAATCCTATTTTCAAAAGCAAGTTTTTAATATCTTCTTTTCTCGGCGGCTTTGTGCCCTCTGTCAGACACGCCGCACTTCCGTATGCAACCGCGGTTTTGAGACACTCCGCGTAACTCTTGCCCTCACTGTACGCCGCAAGGAAACCCGCAATCGAGCTGTCTCCCGCACCAATGGTGGAAAGGGCGGTTATCAGGGGAGCCTTTGCCGAGAAAATTCCGTCGCACGAGGCAAGCACAGCCCCAAGCGAACCAAGGCTTATCATTACGTTTTCAACACCCTTTTGCCTTATATCCTCTGCCGCCCTTTCGGCTTCCTCAAGCGTCGTCACAGAACGGTCGGTGTATGCGGCAATCTCCTGCTCGTTTGGCTTGATAAGGAAGGGGGCACATTCGATTACGTCGCTTGCCGTAAAGGAACGTGAATCAATAACAAGCTTCGCCCCTTTAGCCTTAAAACTCATAACCAAAGCCTTGACACGCTCAATAGATATTCCTTTCGGAATACTGCCCGCTATCGCTATAACGTCACCTTTGTCTGCAATGCCGTTTATATGGGCTTCAATATCGTCAACGAGTGCGTCGCTTCCCGAAAATCCGCTGAAGCTCAAACGGGTCTCCTTTGCACCCGTAGGATGTATAGTAATGTTTTCTCGTATAAGCCCCTCGGTCCATATCGCCTCGCAGTTTATACCGTCAGTGCACAAAGAGGAAAGAAAACTGTCGGCGTTTTTTTCTCCAACCGCTACCACCGCAACGTTTGGTATGTCAAAAGCCTTTAAAGCACGTGAAATGTTAACGCCTTTTCCGCCCGCGTCGCGAGAAGTGATCTCGGCAAAATTTTCACGCTCGGCAAGAAAAAAGTCGGACTGACAGTGAACGTCTATGGCAGGGGAGAGCGTAACCGTAATTATCTTCATGTGTAAACTCCTTTTCGGTTTCTGAAATAATTATACAGCCTTACCACGTGAAAGTCAATATATTGATTGACAATTTTCGCTTTTTGTGATATTATGAAAGGGTAAAAACACATTCTTGGAGGAAGTTATGATAATAGACGGACTTGGAAACAAAACATTTGAAATTACAAGCTTTTTGATGGTAGGACAGTCCAATATGGCAGGCAGAGGTAACCTTGATGAGGTAGAGCCCATAAAGAACGATAATCTTTATATGCTCCGTATGGGCAGATGGCAGAGACACAGCGAACCCGTTAACCCCGACCGCCCGGTAACCAAAGGCGAGTTCCATAGCGGTGTAGGACTTGCATCAAGCTTTGCCGACGACTATTCAAAGCATTTCGGCAAAAAAGCAGGACTTATCCCCTGTGCCGACGGAGGAACCAAAATATCACAGTGGATGCCCGGCGAAATCCTCTTTGACCACGCCGTGTTTATGGCTAACCTGGCACAGAGAACCTCCAATCTGGGCGGAATTATATGGCATCAGGGCGAAAGCGACTGTAACGCCGAAAATATAGACCTCTATAAAGAGCGGTTTATTACGATGATGACCGAAATGCGTAAGCAGATAGGTGCCGAGGAGCTTCCTCTCATAATCGGCGAGCTTTCGCTGGATGTTGACGGCAATCGCTGGAAGCACGTGGAATATGCCGATAAAATGAACCGTATCTTCCACGAGATCGCCAAAGAAATGCCCCATTGTGCCGTTGCTTCGGCGGAGGGAATCACCATAAAAAAGAGCGACGGACTTCACTTCGACTCCAAAGGCAGCCGTGAGTTCGGTCATCGCTATTTCCAAAAATATCTTGAAATCGTGAAATAAATTTCTGAAAACCTCTTGACTCTCAACTACGCTTTAGGGTTATAATAGTGTCAGCAAAGACAAAATACAGCTTACAAGTGAGGTTGGCTATGAAAAAAAGCTATTACATAAAAAATGCAATTTCATACAGTGTTGTAGCCTTTATTGTTTATTACTTTGCTTCATACTGTTGCAGACAGATCGGAAATATATTGAAGTCTGTTTTGTCCGACGGCGGAGTCAATTATCCTATCGGATTGTTTAATACGCTTCATCTGCTTCTTATCATTCCGGCGGCTTTAATATTTACTTGGACAATGTTCTTTTATTTATTAAGACTTACGATACCGCCTATTTACTTTGAATTAGAAAACGGACGCAAATGGTATAGTGTAGCTTTTGTGTGCATTATGCCTGCCGAGATAATAAGATTGATTTACGGTCTTACAGATATGGGCAACTTGATTGGAAGTGCGCGATTTTCTTTTGTTCCGACCAAATTGTTTGATACGCTGTGGTGCAATATGACCAACCGAGGTGCGGTAAGACAACACGAAAATTATATTTTTACCGACTATATCGGATACACATTGTGTTATGTTATCTGGGAAATCGTTTGTCTGACGGTTGTGTTCTTTATATTCAAATACTATTGGAATATCGGAGAAGCTCGCAAAGATGACAAAAGTTTAAAAAACAGCTTTTTTAAATAATCTTTGCGGAGGACTGTAGCTTATGATTGGATTGGTAATTTTTTTCTTGTCGCTGATTTTGTATTATGTGTTTCTTTTTCTTGTTGTAAGGTTTGTTTTTCTGTATATCAGACAGCTTTTCAGAATTTTAATTGTGAAAAGAATATTTAAAGGTCTGGCGAAAGACAGCAACCTGAAAATTGAGCAACAAAGACCTATACTGAAAATAATATTCGGAAACAAGGGAGACGTGGACTATACCGTAACTTTAGGCGGCAACAAGTATCTCATAAGTATAATTTCTTTCCTTTATGGGAGAAGACGGTTGAGATGGAATATAGAAAAGTCCGTAGACAGTGACCTTATGTATATCGAGGCGAGATTTTACTCGGGGTTTTTGCACAGGGACTATAAAAAAGTGAGTGAACCGGAACTTTTTTACCACCATAAATTTGAAACTGTATTTGAAAGACACAGGCTGTTTTTGAATGATGAGTGTTGTGATGAGAACGCAAAAAGGATATTGCTGTTTGTTTTTCCTCCCGAACATTTGACATATTCGGATATGAATTTGAGGTTTTTAAACAGCGGCGATAATATATTGGGGCATGAGGTAATGTTAGTCGACGATTTAAAGAAAGAATTTGAAATAGCATTGTCAGCGAAAAATACATACTGAAGTTTTAGGAGGAGAAGGATATGGGTGTGTTTACAACATTGATAGGTCATATGACAGATATGCTGAAAACCTTGTGGCATTTACTGGGCGTGGCGGCAAAGCATTGGTATATTTCGTTGCCTGTAGCGTTTTCGGTTGTTTTGTTGCCGTTTGCCGTTAAATTTATCGTTGCCGCAGTATCCCGTTTATCTTTTTCTGTGAAACTTAAAGCGGCTGTAAAGAAACGAGGCGGAATTTGCAAATTTCTCAGGTGTCCGCTTGTTTCGCTCTTTGTAAGTGATAAATCAAACGATATAAAGCTGTGGCTTGACGGTGAGGAATACGTTTTAAAATTTTTTCCTAAAAATATTCGTTCAAAAAATGTTTATATAAATTCAAGAGACAAAGCCTATGTGTCGCGCCCATTTGCTCAAAATTTGGCGGGGCACGGGCGCTTTAAAGGCGATCCGCTTAAAAGTGATAATATTATGAATAAGGGTGAGGGCGGACAACGGGAAGTTAAGCTCAAGCTTCAATATACCGAAGGCTGTAAATATATATTGCTTTTTGAAGCCTCGCCTTATAATGTTTTTTCACTTGATAAAAACCGTTATACAGAAAGCGGAAGCGGAGAAGTTGTTGACGGTGTGATGCTTTACATAGGCGAAGAATTTTTAAATTATATCGAGCGTTAGATTTAGGGCTGCTGTGGCAACCCTAAAAGCTTAATTACGGAGGGAAAATGCAAATAGGCGAATTTGCAAAAATTTGCAATACAAACATTTCGTTGCTGAGGCATTATGACAAGGTGGGGGTGCTTGTCCCGTCGTACACAGACAAATTTACTGGGTATAGGCATTACTCGGAAGACCAAGTAGCTGTTTTTAAACGTATAGGTACACTGAAGCAAGCGGGATTTTCTTTGCAAGAAATAAAACATATGCTGGAATCATCACAAAACGGTGAGGCGGTGTTTGGACTTTTTGAAAAGAAAAAAGAAGATATAAAAAGAACACTTCTAAATCTTGACAGTGCTAAAAGAACCTTCGTTGAATCTGAGGTGCGGAATATTGTACAAGAAGATATTTTGAACGAAAATAGAGAAATCCCCTTTGAGAATGATGATATTGTCGGAAAATGGCAGGTGTTGGGAGAGTACGCCGTTAAAGAAGATTTTTACGGCGGTGTTTGCGCCAATACTAAGCGTTACGGCGAATACATCAAGGAACTTTACTTTTTGCCTTACGGCAAACAGTATTGGTGCTACAGCTGGACTAAGGGAAAGCTCTTGACAAAATTCGGAGGGAAAACGGCATCGGTAAACGAGTATACGCTTGAGGAGCATAACGGCGACAAATATATGTTTGTTGATATGAAAGCAGGTCGCATTCGTCCCGGAGAAAAGTCTGCCATAGTTGTGTTAAGGAGAATAGACAATACCGAATACACCCTTGATGCGTTGGCAAGGCACGATAATATTGATCTTCCGTTCATAAACGATGAAGCTGTTGTGGGAAAATGGAAAGCTCTTGATTTTTGTAGAACCAAGGAGGAGTTTAACGTACTTAAATTGCATAATACACAGCTTTTTTGGACAGGTGTTGAATTTCAACCCGGCGGGGATTTGATTCGGATATACAATTACGGCAAAAGGGTTTTGTGTGGCAGAAAAAACGCGTCTTGGACAAAAGGGGTTGTGATTGATAAAAAAGAAAAAGTATCGTGTGCCTATGAAATATGCAAAATAGATAACGCAGAATATTTATTTGTCGAATGGAAAACAGGAGATTACATATATGGCGGTATGGAGCCGCAGTATTATGTCTTTATCAGAGAGAAATAGTTGCTCAAAAAAGAGGCTTCCGCCTCTTTTTTTGATTTTTTGTGGCTTATCTGTTCAACCACCAAATGGCAAAATTCAAGTATCCCGCAAAGGCTACCCAAACGGCGTAAGGAATCTGTAAATATCCCGCAATCGGCTTTATCTTCTTGAAATCAAGAATCATTTTTATTATCACCGCCAAAAGCGCCAGAAGCCAGATGAACGATAGTAAAAACATTCTGAACCGGAAGAAAATTATGCTCCACATAAAGTTGAGAATAAGGTTTATCCCATATACCGAAAGTGCGTCGCGAACCGCATTTTCCGCCTTGTCGCGTTCAAGATAAATCATAGCCGCACCAATGCCCATAAGAACGTAAAGAATGCTCCAGACAATGGGGAAGAGAATCGACGGCGGCGCCAGCGGCGGCAGAATAATCTCGTCGTATAAATTCATGTCGTTCCGCGTCAAAAATGCTGCCACCCCGCCAACCGCCAGTGCTATCGCAATCGAAATAACGTAGGGCTTAATCTTTTTCCACATAATGCCACCTCCGTGAATTAAATCCCAGTTTACTAATATTTTATGCCTCGCGTCCCCCGAAATATGCAAAACCCTTTGAATACATCACCGCTTTTTTCGCATTTTGGGTTGACTTATCAACTTGCTTGTGATATAATAATATGAACAGTTGTATAGACAGATAGATAAGTTTGAGGAATGTTATGGAAAAATTCACTAAAAAAGTATGGTTGTCTTCTCCCACAATGCATGGGGATGAGATGAAATATGTCAAGCAGGCTTATGACACCAACTGGATGAGTACTGTTGGGGAAAATATTAACGAAGTAGAGCGTATTGCTGCTGAAAAATCAGAAATCACCGCTGTATCAGGTGATGTGAATAAAGACGGCACATTCTCCATTGCTGATGCAGTTTCTTTACAGAATTATCTTCTTGGCAAATCTGATGCAATTCTTGCTGACTTGAAAGCTGCTGATCTATATACAGACAACAAAATTGACGTATATGATTTTATC
>JAFTLM010000144.1 GCA_017455945.1 Clostridia bacterium
ATTTGCGTTACACCATCCGACAACTTTGTTATCAGCATACGCTAAATATCCCTGCATACGTCCACTCTTGATAAAATCTATCGCTTGATTTCTGTTAAATTCTGCACATTCCTTGTTACAATTCCATGCTCGTTTCTTTTGTAATTCGCTATTCCAATGATAGCACATACAATAACATCCACACCATTTATCATTATCTATAAAAGCATCGTTATCAAAATAAGATAACCAATCATCTAACAATTCGACTGTCAACTTGCAAATAGTTATGCTCATATTATTTCTCCTTATGTTCTTCTAATAAGATTTCCATTGGATAACGGCAGATTTTGCTGGCGAACACAGTTCGCCCCTACGAAACACCAAGAAACTCTCTATATCAAAGGTACCGTGCCAAAAGATATTTTTCCTTTTATCTGTACAAATTGTTATAAAATATAATCCGGGAGAACTGTAATCATAATTCTTGAGCCGTATATCTTTTCTCTTTGGCAACTCTTTTTCTTTATTCACAACAATCACCCACTCCATTATAACACAAAATCGGCAGAGATGCAACATCTCTGCCGAAATTTGTTTGTAGGAGCGTTCTAAGAACGCCCACGTGGATTTTTAATTAAACGCCTCTTTCGTGGCTCTTTTCGATTGCTTCCCAAAGACCATTGAGGTAGGATGCACCGAGGGCTCTGTCGTAGAGACCGTAACCGGGCATTGCGACCTCGTCCCAAATCATACGGCCGTGGTCGGGACGGATGGGACCTGTGAAGCCGATCTCATAGAGCGCCTTCATGATCTCGTACATATCAAACGTACCGTCGGAAGAAAGGTGGCAAGCTTCCTCGAAGTCTGTGGGAGAGTTGAACTTAAGGTTACGAACGTGCGCAAAGTGAACTCTGCCCTTAAGCGATCTGATCATATCGGGAAGGTCGTTGTTAAGGTTTGTTCCATAAGAGCCCGAGCAGAATGTTACACCGTTATGGGGATTATCAACCATCTTCATCATGCGGAGAATGTTTTCCTTATTGATGATGATTCTGGGAAGTCCGAATACGCTCCATGCGGGATCGTCGGGGTGAATTGCCATATTGATATCGTACTTATCACACACGGGCATAATTGCCTCAAGGAAATACTTAAGGTTAGCGAAAAGCTTCTCGTCGTCAATGTCCTTGTAAAGCTCGAAAAGCTCCTTAACCTTTGCCATTCTCTCGGGCTCCCAACCGGGCATAACCGTGCCGTTCATGTCGCCTGCGATAGAATCGAACATCTTCTCGGGATCAAGTGCGTCAACTGCCTCCTGGGTGTATGCAAGGACTGTAGAGCCATCGGGTCTCTTTCTTGCAAGCTCGGTTCTGGTCCAGTCAAATACGGGCATGAAGTTATAGCACACCATGTGGATATCTGCCTGACCGAGTCTTTCGAGAGTTGTGATGTAGTTAGCGATGTGCTCATCACGCTTGGGTCCCGCTGTCTTGATATCGTCGCTGATGTTTACGCTTTCGATACCGTGAATCTTAAGACCTGCATCCTCTACCTCTTTCTTAAGAGCAAGGATATCCTCCATCTTCCAAGCCTCACCGGGAACGGTATCATAAAGTGTTGTGATAACGCCTGTTACACCGGGGATCTGACGGATCTGCTTCAAGGTTACGGTATCGTGACCGGGACCGTACCATCTGAGTGTCATTTTCATAGTTTTTTCTTCCTTTCAGTTTATAATCAATTTTTATTTAACAAAATTTGTTGCGAACTCGCCGTTCTTGCCTGTAAGCGTTGCGACGATTTCATTTGCCTTTTCTTCCGAATCGGCTTTTATTGTGTAGTATATCTTAAGCTTGGGCTCTGTTCCCGAAGGACGGGCGATTACGCCAAGACCTCCGTCAAAGGTAAACTTAAGCACGTTTGACTTGGGAAGTGTGAGCACCTCTCGGTTGCCTTCCATGTCATAGCTTTCACTCTTAAGGTAGTCGTTGACCTTGAGAAGCTTGCATCCCATAACCTCCTTGGGCGGATTCTGTCTGAGGCTTTCCATAATAGCCTTCATCTTATCCATACCTGCACTGCCCTCAAAGGCAAAGCTGTCAACACAGTTCTTATAGCAACCGAATTCGGCATAAAGCTCGTTCATTCTGTCGCCAAGTGTCTTACCCTCTGCCTTATAGTAGTTAGCCATTTCACAGATGAGCACCGATGTGGAAACCGCGTCCTTATCTCTTACAAAGGGTGAGCAAAGATATCCGTAGCTTTCCTCAAAGCCGAGAAGGTAATTTTCAACCGCGTTCTGTTCTTCAAGGATAGCAATCTGCTCGCCAATATACTTAAATCCCGTAAGCACGTCTACAAGACGCACGCCGTATTTTTCGGCAACGGCGTTTGTCATATCCGAGGTAACTATCGTTTTTACAGCCATAGGAGCCTTCGGCATTGTTCCGTCTTCAAGCTTTTTGCGGCAGATATAGTCAAGAAGCATTATGCCCATTTCGTTACCGCTTATAAGTCTGTATTCGCCGTTTTCAAGCACTGCCGTTCCCACGCGGTCAGCGTCGGGGTCGGTTGCAAGAAGCAGGTCTGCACCCGTTTCCTCCAGAAGTTTAAGTCCAAGTGCAAGGGCTTCCTTGATTTCGGGATTCGGATAGGGGCAGGTCGGGAAATTGCCGTCGGGCTCCTTCTGCTCCTCAACCACCGTTACGTCTTTAAAACCGCACCACTCAAGAGCGTTAAGAACAGGCATACGTCCGGCACCGTTAAGGGGTGTGTACACAAGCTTAAGATTTCTTTCGATATCTCCGTCAGCCTTTGCGCACTCAAGGGCGTCGCCGATAAATCCGTTTATTATATCGTCACCGATATATTCTATAGTACCCTCGGCACAGAGCTTATCAAAGCTCGGAATTTCCTCAAAATAAGGAGTTTCGCCTATCTTGCCGAGAATCTTATTGGCAACCTCTTCGGTAATCTGGCATCCGTCAGCACCGTAAACCTTATATCCGTTATATTTTGCGGGGTTATGGCTTGCTGTAACTACGACACCTGCTGTACAATGAAGATTTCTCACCGCATATGAAAGTGCGGGTGTAGGCATAAGGAAGGGATAGAGGTAGACCTTTATTCCGTAGCCCGCATAAACAGCCGCCGCTGTCTTAGAAAAGAGCTCGGAGTTGTTTCTGCTGTCGTATGCGATAGCAAGGCTTGCTCCCTCTCCCGCAGTTTCACAGATGTACTTTGCTATTCCCGCCGAGGCACGTGCGACGGTATAAATATTCATTCTGTTCGTTCCGGCACCAAGCACTCCGCGAAGTCCCGCGGTACCGAAATCAAGCTCGCGGTAAAAACGGTCAAAAATTTCTTCCTCGTTAATACCGTCAAGATCGGCAGCAAGCTGTGCATCGCCCGCAACCGCCTTTTTCCAAACATTATAAAGTTCGTTTGTATTCATTGAATCCTCCAAGAAACATATTAATACATTTTAATTATACACTATATTTTCAAAAAAATCAATAGTTTTTATAACGAGATTTGAATTTTGGAACGCCAAATTTCTGTTTTTTCACAAAATAGATATAAGAAAACTCAAAAAAATTACATTTTCTGTCAATTTAACGACAAAAACCTCTTGATATTTTTGTGTTTTTTTGTTATAATACTATGTATAAAGGAAAATGTTTTATTTTACCGATTATATTCTATTTTTCAGGAGGATTTTTTATGAATTCTAACGTCAGACCCGATACAATGGCTCGTATTACAACACCCGAGCTTGCACAAAAATTTATTGATGAGCAGATTGCAGAAGTCCGTGCCCAGGTGGGCGACAAAAAGGTATTGCTTGCCCTTTCGGGAGGAGTTGACTCCTCTGTGGTTGCCGCACTTCCTATCAAGGCTATCGGCAAACAGCTCGTCTGCGTTCACGTAAATCACGGTTTGATGCGTAAAAACGAATCCGAGAACGTAGTTGAAATATTCAGAAATCAGCTCGACGCAAATCTTATCTACGTTGACGCTACAGATCGCTTCCTTAATCTCCTTGCAGGCGTTTCCGATCCCGAAAGCAAGAGAAAGATTATCGGAAAAGAGTTCATCGAGGTATTTGCCGACGAGGCAAGAAAGCTTGAGGGCGTGGAATTCCTCGCTCAGGGTACTATCTACCCCGACACTCTTGAGAGCATCAAGCAGGCTGAAGGCAAGAAAGCCGTTAAGTCTCACCACAACGTGGGCGGTCTTCCCGAGGACCTTAAGTTTGAGCTTTGCGAGCCTATCAAGCTCCTTTTCAAGGACGAAGTCCGCGTAGTCGGCGAAGCTCTCGGTCTTCCCCACGCTATGGTCTACCGTCAGCCGTTCCCCGGTCCCGGTCTGGGTGTTCGTTGCCTGGGTGCAATCACGCGCGACAGACTTAACGCACTTCGCGAGGCAGACGCTATTCTCCGCGACGAGTTTGACAAGTGCGGTCTTGCCGAAAAAGTATGGCAGTATTTCGTAATTATCCCCGACATCAAGAGCGTAGGCGTTAAGGACGACAGCCGCTACGAGGGCTGGCCCGCAATTATCCGTGC
>JAFTLM010000145.1 GCA_017455945.1 Clostridia bacterium
TCGCTCCTATCCAGAGCGGTATCATGACCACTGTTCACGCTTACACAGGTGACCAGATGATCCTTGACGGTCCTCACAGAAAGGGTGACCTTCGCCGTGCACGTGCAGGCGCTTCCAACATCGTTCCCAACTCCACAGGTGCTGCAAAGGCTATCGGTCTCGTTATTCCCGAGCTCAACGGTAAGCTTATCGGTTCCGCACAGAGAGTTCCCGTTAACACCGGTTCTACAACAATCCTTGTAGCAGTTGTTAAGGGTAAGGACGTAACTAAGGAAGGCATCAACGCTGCAATGAAGGCTGCTGCTTCCGCAAGCTACGGCTACACAGAGGATCCCATCGTTTCTTCCGACGTTATCGGTATGAAGTACGGTTCTCTCTTCGATGCAACTCAGACAATGGTTACAAAGATCGACGAGGATACCTTCCAGGTACAGGTTGTTTCTTGGTACGACAACGAGAACTCCTACACAAGCCAGATGGTTCGTACAATCAAGTACTTCGCAGAGCTTGCATAAGTTTTCACAAATTGAACAAATTAAGCCGTCCGCGAATGCGGACGGCTTTTTTGCATAACATTATAAATTAATGTTTGAAAATGTGTTTGTGCAAACATATCATACAGAAGAAACCTATTTCTATACCAAAGTACTGACATTAGTTTCTACAAAATCAAACGCTTGCCTTATAAAAGATTCAATATCTGTTTTATCTTGGTACATCTCATTTAAGTGTTCAATAAAGCTCTTGCCATCTACTGTCTTGGTGTAAAACTGGTCATAGGCACGATTTTCATACAATGTGTGAGGCTTGACTTTTGGATCATTCAGTGTAGGCTCAACAATCATTTCTTCCAAAAACCAAAACGGATCCGGGAATCCCGGCTCGCGAAATTCTTTTAATCCGTTCATTTCTTTCCATTTTTCACAAAATATCATATGATTTATTTCATGCACAGCACCCGAAAAGACACGTTATTCATCATTGTAAGAAAAATAAAACCAACGGTCTGTGACACTTCGTGGATAAAACGGAATATATCCGACATAGCAGGTGATTACTGAATGATATTCTTTCCACTCATAGTTATACAGTTCACACTGTGCCTTAATAAATCCAGGTAAAAAAGAATTAAATTTCTTTTGAAAATAAAGCACGCGTTGCTGTATATCCTGCTCGGCGGCAACAAGTCTGGCTTCAACCGCCTTATCTATAATTAATTTGCGGTCCTCATCACTTTTTCCGTCAATTTCTCCCCTCAACTCAGGATACATCGCGTAAGTTTTTTCAGCAAAAGGGCGTGTGGTATTTTTCGCTTTCTGCGGGTCCAAATACATATTTATCAATCTTTGATTATAAAAAAGCTTTAACGGTTCAACTTTAATTTGCGGTAAGAACACATTATCTCCCCCTTCCGTATTTTAGTATATCATTTAAAAACTTTAATGTCAACGCATTTCGATAAAAAATATCAATCTCTTCCGTGGAAAACTTTCTATTGACTTTATCTACAACATATGGTAAAATTAAGTCAGCAAATAAAATTTCGGAGGTTACATATGAAATACGGACATTTTTCCAAAGACGGGCGCTGTTACAGCGTAACGACCCCCAGAACTCCCTCGTCCTGGACCAACTATCTTTACAACGACAACTTTATGTCTTCTGTAAACCAGGTGCTCCAGGGGGCTTCCAAGTTTGTTATCAACTACGCCCAGACTACCTTTACAAAGGGTGACAGAGCCTTTTATATACGCGACAGAAAAAGCGGTCAGGTATGGAACCCCACCTCCACCAAAGAGGACGGCGTATATTCCTGCGACCATTACCTTAACAAGACGGTTCTTAACTATGAAAAAAACGGCATCAAGGCAGCTATCAGAATCTTCGTTCCCGTTTCCGACATAGTTGAATACTGGACGGTTACGCTTACAAACAACTCCGCAGAGGCACGCTCGCTCTCGCTCTTCTCATCGGTAGGCTTTCCCGATGAAAGCCCTATGGGCGGAACCTGCGTTTACGAGAACGGCATTATTGCCAAATACTCCTTCCCCTACCACGTATATTACCATCAAAAGGCACAGGTTGAGGGTAAGAGAGCGTATTTCTACATGACCTCCGACACCGAGCCCGCTTCCTGCGAAATGAGCAAGTACCGCTATTTTGGCGGCTATCTCACAGACGTTACTCCCATTGCGGTTGAAAACGATGCTTGCTCGAACATTATGGCTGAGGTTGAGGACTTTATCGGTGCTATGCAGCACACCTTCGAGCTTAAGCCCGGCGAAAGCAAGAGCATTTCTATTGCTGTTGGTGCGGCTTGCACAAAGGACGAAATGGCGGCGCTCAAAGCTAAGCTTGTTCCCGGATTTGTTGAGGAGGAAATGAAGAAGTCCGACGCACACTGGGATAAGCTGACATCCACTTACCATATCACAACTGTCAATCCCGAGTTCGACCACCTTGTAAACTACTGGATGAAGAAGCAATCTTCTCTCCTTACAAGACTTAACCGTATGGGAACCTACTGCCCCATCAGAAACCAATTCCAGGACGCTATGGGTTACGCGGTAATTGAGCCATCGGAGGCTATTCCCTTTATGATGAAGCTGGTTGCACGTCAGCAGAAGAACGGCTACACCAAGCAGTGGTACATGACCGACGGTTCTGCTCCCACAAAGCTCTGTCTTGTTAATCACTGTGACGCTGACGTTTGGCTGGTGCTTTGCATCACCGCACTCGTTAACCAGAACGGCGACCTTTCTATAATGGACAGAGTCGTTCCCTACATCGACGAGGGCGAGGACACGGTTTACAATCACCTGCTTAACGCTATTGAATATATGGCTACAGACATCGGTGCTCACGGGCTCTGCCTTATGCACGACGGCGACTGGACCGACCCCATCAACGGCATCGGACGCGAGGGCAAGGGCGAATCCACCTGGACGACGGTTGCTATGATGTATTCTATCAAGCAGTTTGAGAAGATCTGCGAGGCTAAGGGCGACACCAAGGCAATCGCAAGACTTGAAGAAATCTGGGCTATGTACGACAAGGCTGTAAACGAAA
>JAFTLM010000010.1 GCA_017455945.1 Clostridia bacterium
TTTCGCTCACTGCGGTGAGCGACAAGGCTTGTGCAGCCTTGACTCGCACCCACTGGCGTGGGGGCTCTTATGGGTGCGGTGCGAACACACCCCTCGCCGAAAGCCCGCGGGGCTTCCCGTCAAACAAAAAGGTGTATACTTAACACGTTAATAATTAACCCGTTAATTATACACCCTTTGCCTATGAATGTCAATATTTTTTTGTGACACAGAAATTTGTTTACAATTTGAACTCCATACACTTTCCCGGCTCGGCTGTGAAGCTGAAGGTTTTGTCTCTGTACACAAAAACCGCGTCCAGAGTTTCGTCGGTTATATTGATTACTCTCGGTTTGTTTCCGAACCAGTCCGTCACCACTCTCACACCGTTGGTCGCGGTAAAGAGCAACTTGCCGTTCAAAAATCCCGTACTGGTATTTTTCTCCGCAGAAAGGCGGTAAACGTCGCTTCCCCACTTGTATTCGTACTCGGAAAAATTGTCGCCCTCGTGACCCAAGCCGCCCCAGATAACGTCGTCAAAGACCACGCTCACGCCGTAAAATCTGGCAATTATCTCAAGCACAGCCGAAGCCGTGGGAGCGTAATCGGCACATATCTTTTCCTTTGACGGCGAACCGTCAAAGGGGTCGTACTGCTCGGTGAACGCCATAGAGTGGGAAACGCTCTCCAAAAACCGCTTCGCCACACAGGTAAATTCCGAATAAAATCCGTATTTTTCAAAGGCTCTCACCGCCTGCCTGTAGGTTATTCCCATAACCTGACCGCCCCATCTGACGTTGGCATCGTTTACAAAAGCCTTGTCCGACACCGACAGCAGGGGCAGCGGAAGGGGGGTATAGAACTCCTTCTCGTTAAGCAGGTGTTTCTTGACGAACTCCTCCGCCATATCCTGCTCTAAGGCTCCGTAATACATAGCCGCAAGATTGTCCGCCGTAAGCGTCTCCATTGCCCTGCCCTTGAAATCTCTGTCGTAGCAGGCACTCTTCCCGCTGTTCCAGAAATAGCTTCTTATTCCCTTCTTTATCCGCTCTGCTTCCTCCCCGTACGCTTCGGCTCTGCCGTTGCCTATTATCGAGGATATCTCCGCCAGCGTCTTTTTGAGGCGGTAGCAGAACGCCGACACACCTACCAGCTCGGCGGGAAAAGGCGAAACCTCTTTTTCCTTGCCCCCCGCGAAAATCTCGGTGGGCGTATACCTGGGGGCAAAATCGCCCTCAACAGTCTCGGTCTGGTCAAGAAGCTCCACGTATCCGTTTCCGTTGGCGTCGTGGGTTATCCACAGATAATCGTCAAACCTCTCAAGCATATCGTAAAGCTTATCCAGATATATAAGCTCCTTTTTCTTTGTCATATAGAAGAGCGAAAGAGCTTCCTCCGCAAAGCAAAGACCGGCAAGACCTTTGTAATCGCAGAAAATCCCGTCTTTTTTCTTGAAAACGGCACTCGCAAGACGTCCGTCCTCACGCTGAGTGGCACCGAAGGCGTTTACGCAGTCCATTGCCGCCTCAATGTCGTATCTGCCCAACGTCTCGGCACTCATTATCTCCGAAAAGAGCGTCACCCTGTCCGACTCGGAACTTGATACCGCCAGATTATAGTCGCCAAACGGCTTGACCGCACCGAGAAGCGAGCTTCTCGCACCCTTGTAGAGCGCGGCAAGCTTCTTGTCGTCTGTTTTAAAGCTGTCTGAAATTTTTATCATAGCTTTTCCCCGTCAATTTATATAATTTCTGCACACGTATATGCTGTCAAAGGCACTGTTCTTATGAGAAGCGGACTTGGCTGTGATAAGTATGTACTCCTCGCCGTTTCCGTCGCTGACGAGAAGTGCCAGACAGTATTCAGCCTCGTCGGTGTACCCCGTTTTGCCTCCCAGTATCTTTCCGCCCTCTCCGAAGGTCAGCGAGACGTCGTTCTTGGCAAAACGGCCCTTGTCCGCCGAAATAGTCGTGTTCTTGAAGGTCATTCTGTACTCGTCAAGTACTCCGTTATTATAGTACCCAAGATACGTCTGATAAACGTCGGTGGTAATTATTTTCCTGAAAAGCGGATTTTTAAGAGCGTAGGCAAATATAAGCGTCATTTCCTCCGCCGTGGTGTAATGCTCCTCGTGGTGAAGCCCCGTCACGTTGGCAAATTTTGTGGATTTCAAGCCCAGCTCCTCGCATTTTTTGTTCATCAGCTTGACAAACTCCTCCTCGCTGCCCGCCACGTACTCGGCAAGCGCCAGGGCGGAGTCGGTGTCAGACTCCAGCAAAAGTGCGTACATAAGCTGCTCGGTGGTAAGTATGTCTCCCACACCTATGCCCGTCCTCGAAGCTCCGGGATATTTGTTTTTCATCTCACGGGTTATAGCCGTCTTGGCGTCAAGCGACTCGGCGTTCTCGTAAGCCGCGATAAAGGTCATCACCTTCGTCATCGAAGCGGGATACATAACCTCGGAGGCGTTTTTGGAAGCCACCGCCTTAAGCCCGTCAACCTTTGTGAGCAATGCGTAACGCGAGTTTATCCCCGAAATCGCAACCGTGTTGTCCAAAACGACGGTGTCCACAGAATCGGTGGGGCCCTCAAACTTTTCTTCTTCTCCGCCCTCACAGGCACAAAAAGCAAGCACCGCCAGCAAAACAGCCATCAAAACTGTAAATTTTTTCATATACAAACCTCTCGGATTTTATAGTCTTTTTATATTGTACCACATATTATTGAATTTTTCAAGTGTCTTGACAATAAATTGTTCTGTGCGTATACAAACTGTATGAAGTGCGGAAAAATATTATAAAAACTTTTTCGGAGGTAAAAATGTGTACGGCAATAAGATTCAAAACAGACGACTGCTATTTCGGCAGGACGCTCGACGTTGAACGCCCCTACGGCGAATGCGTAACGGTAACACCCCGCGGCTTCGTGTTTGATTTCAGAAAAATGGGCAGACTGGCAACCAAGCACGCCTTAATCGGCATGGCGGCGGTGGCAGACGGATATCCCCTCTACTTCGACGCCGCAAACGAAGCGGGGCTTGCAATGGCGGGGCTTAACTTTCCCAAAAGTGCCTGCTGGTTTCCGCCGAAAGAGGGCGCCGACAACCTGTCGCCCTTTGAGCTTATCCCCTGGGTGCTTTCCAACTGCGAAAGCCTGAAAGATGCGAAAAAATTACTAACAAGTCTCAATCTCTGCACCATAAACTTCAACGACAGCCTGCCCCTTTCGCCGCTCCATTGGATAATCGCCGACCGCGAGGGTGCGATATCCGTGGAATCGGTCGCGGACGGACTTAAAGTCTACGAAAACGCGATAGGCGTCCTGACCAACGAACCGCCCTTTGACTACCATATGACCCACCTTTGCGACTATATGGGACTGTCCGAGAACCCGCCGCAAAACGCCGCCTGGCTGCCCGACGACAAGCCGTACAGCAGGGGTATGGGGGCAATGGGGCTACCGGGCGACCTGTCGTCGGCGTCTCGGTTTGTAAGGGCGGCATTCGTGAAGCTCAACTCGGTCACCGAGGCGGGAGAAGAGGCAAGCGTGGGGCAGTTTTTTCACATTCTCGGCTCGGTTGCACAGCCCCGGGGCTGTGTCCGCCTGGAAGACGGAAGCCTTGAGATGACGGCATACACCTCCTGTATAAACCTGGATAAGGGAATTTATTATTACACCACCTATCAAAATAGCTGCGTCAGTGCCGTTGAGCTGAAAAAATACCGTGACAAAGATGCCCTCTCGCTCTTTCCCACGGTAAAAAATATGATTTTAAATAAACAAAACCTTGACTAAACCGTCACCTGACCGGTGCGGGCATAACGATGCACGAAATATAATTTGTGCTAACTTATCCCCCCAAACGAAAAAACTCGGCTGAACACCGAGTTTTTTCGTATTGTGACATTCCGGCAGATGCACGGTTAAGCCCTTGCCACACCTGTTTTTCTTGCGGCTTCCATAACTGCGGCGGCAACCGAAGAGGCAACGCTCTTATCAAGTGCCGAAACGATTATGTTCTCCTCCGAAAGCTCACTTTCGGGAATGAGCGAAGCCAGAGCGTAGGACGTCGCCACCTTCATTTCGTCGTTGATACAGCTTGCTCTGCAATCAAGTGCGCCGCGGAAGATACCCGGGAAAGCCAGCACGTTGTTTATCTGGTTGGGAAAATCCGAACGCCCCGTACCCACAACTCTCGCCCCCGCCGCCTTTGCCTTGTCGGGCATTATTTCGGGGGTGGGATTTGCCATCGGGAACACGATAGCATCGTCAGCCATCGACTTTACCATTTCCTCACTTACGATATTGGGAGCAGAAACACCGATAAACACGTCGGCACCCTTCATTGCGTCAGCAAGCGTACCGTGAAGTATTTCCGCATTGGTAACCTTTGCGATGTCGGCGTGAGCCTCGTTAAGCCCCTCCATATCGCGGGCGATAATACCGAAGCGGTCAACCATAGTGATATTCTTTATTCCGATTCCGAGAAGATGACGGCAGATGGCAATTCCCGCAGAGCCCGCACCGTTGATGACAACCTTCACTCTGTCCATATCCTTTTTCACAAGCTTCAGGGCGTTAATAAGTGCCGCCGCTACCACGATAGCCGTGCCGTGCTGGTCGTCGTGGAACACGGGAATGTCGCAGACCTCCTTGAGTCTGCGTTCGATTTCAAAGCACCTGGGTGCACTGATGTCCTCAAGATTGATGCCGCCAAAGCTGCCCGAAATGAGCTCTACTGTGCGGACTATCTCGTCCACGTCCTTGCTCTTGACGCAAAGCGGGAAGGCGTCAACGTCGGCAAACGCCTTGAAAAGTGCGCACTTGCCCTCCATAACGGGCATACCTGCCTCGGGACCTATGTCGCCAAGACCGAGAACAGCGGTTCCGTCGGTGATGACCGCCACAAGATTTGCGCGGCGGGTCAGCTCGTAGGACTTGTTTACGTCCTTGTTTATCTCAAGACAGGGCTCGGCAACACCCGGAGTGTACGCCAGCGACAAATCCTCTCTTGTGTTTATGGGGCAACGGGTGACGACCTCAATTTTGCCCTTCCATTCGTAATGCTTTTTAAGTGATTCTTCTCTTACGTTCATTTTTATATTTTATTTCCTTTCCTTGTGTTTTCTTCAATAGCCGCCTTGGCGCAAATCAGCAAAAGCGGGGCGTAAACGCTTGAATGTCGACTGTAGTCTATAGCGCATACCATATTGTCTACTGCCTCCGAAAGCTCATCGGAAGCAAGATACAAAGGGCACATAGCCGCCATTATCGCTCCCTCGGCGACTTCACGCACGGGATAAAAAGCCACGTTGTCCTTTCGCTCGCTCTGGGCGGGATTTACATATTCAAAACCACCAATAACTCCCATATTCCTTGGCTCGACCTCATTCCACTTGCGGAATCTGTAATTTATTTCGTTTTGATGCTCGGGCTTGCAGAACTCACGGCTGTTGACTATTGCCTTTTTTGCGCCGTACTCTGCGTTCTTCATCATAATAGCAAGCACCTTTTCCCTTACGCTGCGGTCGGTATCGTAATCATACACAACCTTAAGAGAGCATTGCATCTGCAATGAGCAATAGCAACGCATAGCTTCGGGGCGGTGGGAAAGAGAGCCTTCGATCGCCTCGTCTGTATATTTGAGATATTCTCTTTTGTATTTTTCGTTATCCGTAACGTGATATGCGGCAAGATAGAACATGGGAAGCCTTAAAATTTCGTGCGTTCCCACGTCGCCCCACATCTTGCCCGCAATACCCACGCTGCCGTCGGAGCGTGTCATATGATAACCGTTTTCGGGCTTTACGTCTCTTAAAGCCTTGTCTGCAACCGAAGCAAGCACCCGTCTTATCTTTGCACGCTGATATTCGTCGCACAGAGGCGAATCGTAAAATCTCAAAGCTCCGTATATCCAATGCGTATATTGGTCTCTGGAGCTTTCGATATAATGACTTTCCTTGTCAAATGGCGAAATGCTCCTTGCTATAAAGCCGTCCTCCCTTGCACAGCGAAGAAGTCCGCGAAGCACCTTGTCGGCATATTCCTTTATCCGACCGTCACCCGTAAGCGTGTAAGCCGACACAAGGGCGTCAATAAGCGTTCCGCCGTTAAGAGTGGAATCCTCCATTCCCGTTCCCCATCCGCAAGGGTTGGGAATCGATGCCTTTATATCCTCAACGCTCGGCAAGTGGTGCCAGGCGTTGTTTTCGTCATCTATAACAAAGTCGTAAAACAGCTCTGTTTCCGGGCAGAAGAAACGACGAAGCAGAGTTTCCCAGACAGTCTTAAAAATTGTATTTTCCACAGTGTTCTCCTTGTATAAATTATAGTTTTGCGGCGAGGGGTATGTTCGCACCGCACCAAGTCCAGAAAGGTTTTTGCGGAGCTTTTTGCAAAAAGCGACCTCTTGTGCCCGCAGGCACTCGGCGTTTCTTTTGGGAGCTTTTCTTTGCGCCTTTTGTGTCAAAGAAAAGCGGAGTTCCGAATTATGCCTTACAAA
>JAFTLM010000146.1 GCA_017455945.1 Clostridia bacterium
CCAGGGTGTTCTCACCATTCTCGGTTCGCCGTTTTCTATAGCTCCCATTGCTCCGTCAACTATATAGCCCACACAGTCGATAATCTTTGCTTTGACAAGAGTTCCGTCGTCAAAGCTTACGTTGACCGCGTTGTCGGGAATAAATTTGGGTTCGGTAGTCATTACCGTCTTACCTGCGGCACTTTGAGGCATTTCGTCCTTTGCTCTCTCTTTAACGTTGCTATCCTGGATATTGGGAAGCACCATTTCCTCCATAAAGCGTTTAATGAACGTAGATTTTCCTGTTCTCACGGGACCGACAACGCCTATCTATATATCGCCCCCTGTTATTTATGCGATATACTTATAAATTGAATGTTCCGCCATAAATCTTCCTCCTGTTTGTTTTTCAATAAACTATATGAGGGGGCTTGTTTTTTTATGACAGAATAAAAACGACACAAATCGGGAAATTTCAGGGCGTGGAAGCACCCTCCGATCAGGTGATAAACTATAATTTATCTTCCAATTTCACAAAACGGAAAATAAAAAACGCTTCCGAAGAAGCGTTTTTATGTAATTTAATTAGCCAAGGAGACCGCCAAGGCTTGTAAGATCCTCCAAGTCTTCTAAGCAATCGTTGCAAACGCAAACTTCTTCACCAAAAACCTCTTCTGTTTTAGCACTGAAAAAGAGAACGGATTCATCACATATATCGCACTTAGCACAAGAGCAAAGTGTAAGAGCGAGGGTTGCGACTGCAAGCACTGTAAGAATAATCTTTTTCATTTTTTCTTTCCTCCAAAATTAAATAGAATTATTTTATAGAGTTATTAACAACTCTGTAAACATTATATTACTTTTTTCGCAATTTGTCAACAGCAAAAAGAAAAAACGCTTCCTGAGAAGCGTTTTTTATGTATTTTGATTAAACGAGACCTCTATTATTTGCCTATGCAATCATTGCACACAGCAATTTCTTCACCAAAAAGCTCCTCAACCTGAGCATCGCTCTTGGGAACCTCTTTACCACAAATCATACACTTAACCTTAGCACAAGAGCAGAGTGTAAGAGCGAGAGTTGCGATTGCAAGCAGAGTAACGATAATCTTCTTCATCTTTCTTTCCTCCAAAAGTTAAATAGAATTAGTTTGTAAAGATATTCTCTCTGAATATCTCTGTAAATATTATATTACTTTTTTCGGAGTTTGTCAACAGATTTCCAAATTATTTTTGCATAATTATGCTTAATTCTTTATAATTCCGTCGGCTTTCAGCATTTTTATTGCGGTTGGCATAAGTATTCCGTCAAGCTTTTTGCCCCCGTCAATCATCTTCCGCACCATTGTCGAGCTTACTCGCTTTAATTTAGGATCCGCGGGAAGATACAGGGTTTCGGCTTGAGGGTTATGTTCCTTATTATAATATGCCTGAATCTGCTCATATTTGAAATCTTTTATAGTGCGGACTCCCTTTATTATGGCATTTGCCCCAAGTTCTTTAACGACGTCCACGAGCATTCCTTCGCTTGACAGCACCTTTACGTTATCAAGGTGGTCGCAGGAAAGCTTTGCAAGCTGTGTACGCTTATCTATGCTGAACATATAGTTCTTTTCCCTATTCACCATAACCATAACGACAACGGTATCAAAGATTTTTGCGGCACGTTCAACAATATCCACGTGTCCCACTGTTATTGGGTCAAAGCTGCCGGGTACTATTGCAAGGCTCATTGTAAAACTCCTCCTTTTGGAACGAATATATTAACGTAGGCTACGCCGTATTTCCCGCTTTTGAAGATTTCAAAATTTTCTTTTAACGCACTGTTTTCCGCAAACACGTCCGCTTCTCCGCTTTCACACACCACAAGTGTGGTGGGCTTCAGGAATCTGTTTTCGAGCAATGCCGAAAGGGACTTTCCCACAAGCTTTAGTGCATACGGTGGGTCTATAAAAACTATGTCAAATTTTTCGTCTTTATTTTTCTTAAGATAATCAAAGCAATCTGTGCAATATATTTTGCACTTATCGGAAAGGCGTGTTTTTTCTGCGTTTTTTGTTATAACGCTAACGGCTTCTTTTGATTTATCGAGCAACACGGCACTCTCGGCGCCTCTGCTGAGTGCTTCCAGTGCCATTTGTCCCGAACCCGAAAAAAGATCGAGGACCTTTCTGCCTTCAATATCAAACTGAAGCATTGAAAACACCGCTTCTTTAGTTCTTTCGGCGGTGGGTCTTGTTTCAAGTCCGTCAAGTGTGACAAGTTTTGCTCCCTTGGCACTTCCTGTAATTATTCTCATTTATTTTTCCTCCGATTGGTGAAAATGAGCATATACGCTTTCGGCGTCCTTTACACTTACGCCCTTAACCTCGGAAAGCTCTTTAACGCTCGCATTCTTGACAGCGTCAAGCGTTCCGAATTTTAAAAGTATTGCTTTGGCTTTTTTTTCTCCAATACCCTTTATTTTTTCAAGCGAAGAGGTTTTAAGCGTTTTTAACTTTGCCGCTGTCATTTTGGAAACGGTAAAGCGGTGTATTTCTTCCTGTATTTTATATATAAAGACAAAAAGCTCCTTATCCGACGCTATGCTTATTTCGTTTTCTTCATCGCACAAAGAGCGTGTTTTATGGTATTCGTCTTTCACCATACCAAACACGGGAACCTCTATCCCCATTTCACAAAGGGTTCTGCGGACGCACGCCACGTGAGTTTTTCCGCCGTCAAGCAACACCAGGTCGGGAAGATTTGAAAACGAGCCGCTCTCGTCCTCAAGGTGTTCAAAGCGTCTTTTTATAGCCTCTTGCATTGAGGCATAGTCGTCAGTACCTTCAACGGTTTTTATAATGAAGCTTCTGTAATCGCTTTTTTTCAGCTTGCCGTCCTCGCAGACTATCATTCCCGCAGTTTTATGCTCGGAGCCGAGGTTTGATATATCGTATGCCTCGATTCTTGAGGGCAACACCTCAAGTCCGAGTGTTTCGGCAAGAGATGCCAAGAGAGTGTCGGACTTTTCGGAATCCGAGACGTAACGGTTGGCTGCCTGCTCGGCGTTATTGACCGCAATACCCGCCAAAGCCTTTTTATCTCCTCGTTCGGGGGTGCGAACCTCCACGTTCATACCGACAAGGGTTTTCAGATACGCCTCAACCAATTCCCTCTCCTCGCTGTCAAGCTCAAAGGACAGGAGCACTTCTCTCGGAATATCGTCTTTACCACGGTAATAATCGCACAAAAAGCTACCTATGCTACTATCGTCAACAACTCGGTCACTACCGAAAACATAGTCAGACTTATTTACAAGAACGCCTTCTCTGACGTTCAATATAGAAATTGCGGTACAAATATCCGAAGAATAAATTCCAAACACGTCATGGTCAATGTGTGACGACGAAACAACCTTCTGTTTTTCAGTCAATTTCTCAAGGGCGTTTATTGTATTTCTGCACCTTATTGCCGCCTCAAAATTCTCAGCTTCGGCGTATTTAAACATTTCCTCTTCTATTGCGTGGCGAGCCTTTGAAATATTTCCTCTCAATATTTCGGCTGCCGATTTTATCAAATCATTATACTCTTCGACACTGACGTCACCTGCACAGACACCGCAACACTGTTTCATTTGTCTGTATATACAGGGACGTTCCTTCCCTATATCTCTCGGAAATTTACGTTTACACGACGGGATTCCCAGGCTTTTATTGAGCAATGACAGCACCGAAAAGACGGTAGACGTGCCGCTGTACGGTCCAAAATACTTTGCTTTATCGTTAAGTCTGGTTCTTGTGAAAATTATTCTGGGATATTCCTCGTTGGTTATTTTTATATAAGGGTAAGATTTGGCATCCTTAAGTTTTATATTATATTTCGGCGTATATTGTTTTATAAGTGTATTTTCCAGTGTCAGAGCCTCTATTTCGGTATTACACACGATGTAATCGAAGTTATCCACCAACGACACCATTCGGGACGTCTTTATATTCTTTGCACTGTTTTGGAAATACTGCGACACCCTGCTTTTCAGCTTGCGTGATTTTCCTACGTATATCACCTTTCCGGCAGAATTTTTCATAATATAAACGCCGGGACAAAAAGGAAGCGTATTTGCCTTTTCAAGCAACTGCTTCAACTTATCATCATTTGCTGACATCTGTACCCCCCTTTCCAAAATAAAAACTGCGGGGAGTCCCCGCAGTATGACTAAGGATATGAATCCAAGCTACTCTTAATCGGCAAAACCTGTATCGATAAGTGTCGAAAGACCGTCAAGGGCATTTCCCTCGTCCTGTCCATCGGCAATAAGCGTAACAGTCATTCCCTTTGCAATTCCCAGTGAAAGAACGCCAAGCAGGCTCTTTGCGTTAACTCTGCGGTCATCCTTCTCCACCCATATAGAACTTTTATAGGAATTTGCTTTCTGAATAAAGAAAGTAGCGGGTCTTGCGTGCAACCCTATACTGTTTGTAATTGTCACTTCTCTGCTCAACATACCTCTGCAAATCCTTTCGTGTAGATTATTAACGTCTTATATGGGCAACCATGACAACACATGTACCCGTTAATAGTATACCAAAAAAATAATTTAAAATCAATAGACTTTCATCGGTGTTTTTTATGAATTTTGACACACAAAGAAGCGTTATTTTCTACACTTTCGACAAATCGCCTCAAAAAGCTGCAGATTATTCTATTTCAAGCACGGTTAAAACAAAATCCATATGCTCGGTTCTTACGCGGTAGCTTTCACCGGGGGCGATATATTTTCCGCCTCTGAGAGAATAGCCGTCACTGTCTTTAAGACCCTCGGAATTTACCGTACACACGACATCTATCTTCGTATTCTCGGGGTACTCAACCGCTACCGTTTCACCTGCGGCATTCTTCACGTAAGCCGTTGATGCTTTAACGCTGTCTTTTTCTGAAATTGTTCCGAGTTTAACGCCGCTGTCGGAAAGCGTAACCGTATCGCCTATTTTAAAATATTTTTCAGACGCAGACGAAACTCCCGACACGGAAAACGTAATTTTATGGCGTTCAAGCTCCTCCTCGGGTTCGGGCAACGAAAAATTAACCGCTCTGAGAACCAGCCCAACAACACACACCACGGCAAACAGGATAATTAAGATGTCTATCACATTTACAGAAAATTTTACCTTTCCGTCTTTTGGATTATTACTTTGCATAATTACTCCTTCAACTATCTTACTTCTTTAAGCTCTACACAGTAGCCGTATGCGGCATACTCGGGAAATCTGACTTCAAGATTTCCGCCAACCGATATTCTTTTTCCGTTTACTCTGTAACCTTCTTCATCCACAAACACTGCTTCGGAAGACAGGATAACTCTCACGTTATACTTATCCGGATATTCTCTGACGGCGATTGTCTCGCTTTCGTCATCGTATTCATAAACCGCATAACGTTCGCTGTTTTCAACAGAACTTACTCTGCCCAAAAGAATTTGTTGGGACACGTCAAACGCTTTATTCCCCACTTGTATTTTGTCGGCAAAGGCTTCATCGACGCCTTCTATAAGCAGAGTATACTCAATTTCAACAGGCACCCCCTCTTCTTTTTCATTAACAAAGAAGGAAGCAACAAACACAACTATTATTCCAACCACTGCCAGCACTATAAGAAGGTCTACCGCATTAAAGCCTCCTCTTTTTTTGGCGGCTTTAAACATTCCCGTTTTTTCTTCCATTTTCATATCCTCTTTTACTGAAAGTTATTGAGTCCCACTTCAATATCCATCGAAAGCTCCGTATTTATTTTACTTTCGTTATACCGCTCCATTTCCGAAATTCCAACACGGACAGATGCGTTAACCAACGCCACGGTCAACCAAAATGCAAGCAATATTCCCGAATTATACCACACATAGTCGGCAAGCCCCATTACAAGGAACCCGACAACAGCAGAAATTCCCGCTATCATCATATATCCCGCCTCTTTTTCCTTCACACGGTACAGATACTCAAAGCAATTTTGCAAAAACAAAAATACTGTTATACCAAACGCCAGAAGCCCGATTATTCCGCTTTCGGTCAATATCTGGAGATACAGGCTGTGCGAATGCCGCACCGACTCTGCACCCGAATACGCGAAACTCGGATAAACCGCAGAAAACGAAGCTTCTCCGTATCCTATTCCGCCAATCCAGTTTCCCTTTAACATATTCAAAATGCCCTGCCAGGCTGAAATTCTATACGAAACAGACGATTCTGCAAAATTTCCTATGCTTACAAATCTTTGGGAAATGTTCGGAAAAACAAGCGGCAACGCAAGAATTGCCGTTATGCCGACCGCAAAAACGCACGGTACAGTTTTATGCGAATAAACAAAAGCAAAAACAACGGCTGCCACACAGGCACCAAGCCACGCTCCTCTGCTCCAGGTTTGCACAAGGCACAGCACTGCAAGAAGCAACGTAAAAATCGACATTATTTTGTGGCGTGGTTTATTTTTTTCAATAACGCCTACTGCCGCAAAAGGCAGAACCAACAGTATATATGAAGCAAATACGTTGGGATTACCGAAGGTTGAAGTTACTCTGACTCTTATTGCGGAAAAGGCAGAAGAATCAAGCCAGCCGCTTTCATATCCTCCTCCAAAGCTTTGAAAAGCGCCTATCAAAACGGCAACAGCCGCAAAAATCAAGAAAGTATATTTTGCACGGTTAAGCCACTCTTTGCTTCGCATAAGGTTTACCACCGGAAAATATGCGCAAAGAAGTCCGCAGTCAACTACAGCCTTTATGAGTGCCGCACTTCCTCCTGCGGCAAAAAAGCCTGAGGAAAATCTTATTACGGCAAATCCCGCAACCGCAAAATCCACCGCTTTCATTTTAAACACTCGCTTACCTCTGATAAGCTTTACAATATAGCTGAACAATGTGACTCCTACAAGCAACAGCAACAAAACAGACGGATGTGAAACGAAGGACGCCAACGGAATTACAGCCATCAAAACGAGGACACCAAGTTCGGGAAAGAGCAAAATCAAGAGCACCGCCAATAATGAAAGCCCCACAAAAGCAATCCACACGGGCATCACAAAGTACGAAAGTGCCGCAAAACAAAGACCAAAAAGCACGGGCAACAAATACACTCTGTTCCGGTTTCCTTTTTGTTCGTTAAGCAAATCCTTCTGAATACCGAAAGCTTCAAACAACAGACTACTCATCACCTGGCTTTCACACAATGCTTCGGAGAGTCTTTTTTTACTCATCAAAAAGGACACGCCCAAAACTATAAAAGCTCCGCAAGTAACGACAGACGGAATTTCATTA
>JAFTLM010000147.1 GCA_017455945.1 Clostridia bacterium
AGCGAGGATATGGCAAAGCTGTTTGACCTTGAAGCTTCGGGATATTTTTACTCCCGCCTGCAAAATCCCACCTGCGATACCGTTGCAGCCAAGATCTGCGAGCTCGAAGGCGGAACTGCCGCAATGCTGACCTCGTCGGGGCAGGCGGCAAACTTCTATGCCGTTTTCAACATTGCCACCTGCGGTGACCACGTTGTATCGGCTTCCACCATTTATGGCGGCACCTTTAACCTTTTCTCGGTTACAATGAAGAAAATGGGTATAGATTTTACCTTGGTTTCCCCTGATGTTACAGCGGAGGAACTTGATGCAGCGTTTAAGCCTAACACAAAAGCCGTATTTGGTGAGACTATTGCTAACCCGGCACTTACCGTTCTTGACATCGAGCTTTTTGCTAATGCCGCTCATAAGCACGGTGTACCGCTTATCATAGACAACACTTTTGCTACCCCCGTAAACTGCCGTCCTTTTGAGTGGGGGGCTGACATTGTTACTCACTCCACAACAAAATATATGGACGGACACGGTGCGGTTGTCGGTGGCTGTATCGTTGATTCGGGTAAGTTTGACTGGAGCAAGTATCCGGATAAATTCCCGGGGCTTTGCACTCCCGACGACAGCTATCACGGCGTGGTATACGTTGAGAAGTTTGGCGGTGGCGGCGCATTTATAACCAAGGCTACGGCTCAGCTTATGAGAGACTTTGGATCCATTCAGTCACCTCAAAATGCATTTATACTTAATCTTGGTCTTGAAAGCCTTCACGTTCGTATGAAGCAACACTGCGACAATGCTCAGGCTGTTGCGGAGTTCCTTGAGTCAAATGACAAGATTGAATGGGTGAACTACTGCGGTCTTAAAGGCAATAAATATTATGAGCTCGCCCAAAAATATCTTCCCAACGGTTCTTGCGGAGTAGTAAGCTTTGGTGTTAAGGGCGGAAGAAAAGCTGCGGAAACATTTATGAAAAATCTTAAAATCGCGGCTATTGAAACTCATGTGGCAGATGCACGTACCTGTTGCTTGCATCCTGCAAGTGCAACACATCGCCAGATGAATGATGAGGAGCTTGCAGCTGCAGGTGTATCTCCCGACCTTGTGCGTTTCTCGTGCGGTCTTGAAAGTGCGGCAGATCTTATAGCGGATATAAAGCAAGCTCTTGAGTGTGTATAAATAAACGAGGATAAAAAAATGCCAATTAAAATACCTAATGAATTGCCGGCGTATCAAACGCTTACAAATGAAAATATTTTCATAATGGACGAAAACCGTGCCGTGTCGCAGGATATCCGTCCGTTGAAAATTGCCATTGTAAACCTGATGCCGACAAAAATAGATACCGAAACCCAACTTATGAGACTTTTGGGAAATACCGCACTTCAGGTTGAGGTTACTTTGTTGCATACAAAAACCCATCTTTCAAAAAACACGTCCAGAGAGCATTTGGCGACGTTTTATAAAACCTTTTACGATATCAAAGACCAAAATTTTGACGGTATGATAATTACGGGGGCTCCGGTTGAGCAAATGCCGTTTGAAGAGGTTACATATTGGGAAGAACTTTGCGAAATTATGGAGTGGACCAAAACCCACGTTCACAGTACCTTCCATATTTGTTGGGGGGCGCAGGCGGGACTTTACTATCACTACGGTATTCCTAAATATCCACTTGACAAAAAGATTTTCGGAGTTTTTCCACATAAAGTTGTGAGAAAGAGTTCTATACTTTTCAGAGGATTCGACGACGAGTTTATGGTGCCTCATTCAAGGCATACTACCGTTAGAAAATCGGATATACAGGCCTGTTCAAAATTGAAAATTCTTGCTGAATCTGAAGAGGCCGGTGTTTATGCCGTTTCAATAAAAGACGGCAAACAGATATTTATAACAGGTCATTCTGAGTATGATGCAGAAACGCTTAACAAAGAATATGTCAGAGATAAAAACGCAGGATTGCCTATCGATGTTCCGAAAAATTATTTTCCCGAAGATGATGACAGCAAGCCTCCCAAAGTAACCTGGCGTTCTCACGCCAATCTTCTTTTCTCAAACTGGCTTAATTACTTTGTATATCAAACTATACCGTACAACCTGGACGAGATAAACAAAAAGAAAAAGCAGTAAAAGGAGTCCTTTTTAATGAGTTTATTTCCTTTTTCAAAGACAGCTGCGCTTGTAATGCAGTTGCTTGACGCAAAAACTTCAACCGAGTCTGCTTTTGAAAATAAAATCTTTAAACCGAAATACGACTTTGTAATTAACAGCTCAAGAGTTGAGAGATGTACGCCCGAAGATGCGGGAATTCCATCTTTTCGCATTAAAGAGTTTTTAAATACCATTGCTTACGACAAAGCTTTGAATATGCACAGCATAACCGTTGCAAGAAATGGAAAAATATTATGCGAGGCGTCATTCGGAACACAAAAAATAGATATTTGGAAGCACTCTTTTTCTGCTTGCAAAAGCATTGTTGCGTTGGCTATAGGCATACTTATCGATGATAAGATATTGTCTTTGGACGAAAAAATTGTGGATATCTTTTCGGATAAAGCCAATATGATTTCAAAAATCAAGTTAAAAACGCTTTGTGTAGAAGATCTTCTTACTATGAGAAGCAGCGTGCTTTTTTCGGAAGCCGATTCTATGACGGAACTCGATTGGGTATCTTCTTTTTTAGCTTCTTCTACCAAGGGCACTGTAGGAAAAACTTTCAGATATAACAGCTTGAACAGCTATATTCTTTCTGCAATAGTCACGAAGAAAACAGGAAAAACACTCTCCGAATTTTTGGATGAACGTCTGTTCGGCCCATTGGGAATAAAAGATTACTACTGGGAAAAATGTCCTTTGGGCATCGATATAGGCGGTTGGGGATTGTATATTCGTCCTGAAGACTTTGCCAAAATAGGTTTGTTGGTTGTTAATGGAGGCGTATATTCGGGACAGCGTATAGTTTCAGAAGAATATGTAGGTTTGGCAACCGCAAACCACGTTGATATCGTTAAAGAGAGCGACCGTTTTGATTATGGATATCAAATTTGGGTAGGCAAAAATACCAATACCTTTTTGTTTAACGGAATGCTGGGGCAAAATGTGTGGGGAAATAAAAGCAACGGTGTTGTCATTGTATCAAATGCCGGCAACGGAGAGATGTTTCAAGAAGGCAACTTTTTCAAATATCTCGAGGAATATTTTTCGGAGGATTTTCCCGAGGAAATCGAAAATGATGCTAACGAATATATAGAACTAAAAAAAGACATAGCGTTGTTTTCTGCTTATAACGGTATACCGCAAAAGACCAACCGGTTAAAAAAATTTTTTCAAAAGTTGTTTTCAAATCATAAAAACAAGAAAAAATTAGCACATCTTTCGGGAAAAAGCTATTCTGTTTACAACGGAGATCACCAGTCTGTGGGAATTCTGCCTATAATAGTTCAGACTGTTGAAAATTGTTATTCAAAAGGCTTTGTTGGAATAAGCTTTGAAAAACAAGACGGCGTTGACTATATGACATACGAAGAAAGTGATTTGAAAGCTGTAATTCCGATTGATTTTGATAATCCGGTACTTTGGAATCTGGATTGCCGAGGAAATAATTTTGCGGTTTATTCAAAAGCGGTGTTTACAAAAAATGAAGACGGACTTGACGTTTTGATTATTACGTTGGATTTTTTGGAGACCGCCTCCACCAGAATAATAAAAATATTCTTTGAGGATGAAGAAAACATTATTTTTGAACAAAAGGAGCTTCCAAATCAAAAATTCCTTATTGACTTGGCAAATGAATTCTTGACTGAATATGAGGACAAGCCAATAATAGGCTTCTTTCTTGAGAAATTCGGAAGTGAGTTTATCGAATACAAGATAGAAAAAATTTTTAATTCCAGATTAAAATTGAAATCAAAATAAAAATTTGCACCCGACTCAGTTGGGTGCTTTTTTGTGCAATGTGGGATATTTTGCAAATGACAACATATTATATTTAAGGGGGTGAAAATATGAAAAAAGGTAATAAAAAAATAATTGAATTAGATTCTCCTATAGATTATCAGAAATTAACGTGCGTTATAAATGATTTTTTTGAAAAATATAATTTTATTTCCATCGGATATCTTGGAAAAAGTATTTTAGGAAGAGATATTCCGATTATCAAGCTTGGTGACGGTAAAAGTAAAGTAATATACATATCAGCACACCACGGAAGTGAATGGATAACAACCGGTGTGATGTTGCGTTTTATCAATGAATATTGCGAGCTTTATAAAAGTTGTGGAAACGTTGAAGGAATACGAATAGAAACACTGTATAAAAATGTTGAAATAAATATAGTCCCTATGTTGAATCCGGATGGAGTGGATTTGGCAATAAACGGGCTTTCAAACGATAATGTTTTATATGAACGGCTTATTTCAATGAACGGCGGACAGTCTGATTTTTCTCATTGGAATGCCAACGGTCGGGGTGTGGATCTTAATCACAACTATAATTTCGGATTTTCTGAATATAAAAAAATCGAAAGCGAGCAGGGAATCCAAAATGGAGCTCCCACTCGCTTTAGCGGAGAGTATCCCGAATCCGAACCGGAAACAGGATATTTGTGTAACTATATAAGATTTCAAAATGATTTTTGCGGAGCGATATCCTTGCATTCTCAAGGAGAAGAAATTTATTATAAATGTGGGGAATACATTCCCGAAAAGTCTGAGAGTATTGTAAAATATTTTGCGGGATTGTGTGGATACACACTAAAAACCGCACAGGGAATGGCAGCATACGGCGGTTTTACAGAGTGGTTTATAAGGGAATTTGACCGCCCGTCGTTTACCTTTGAATGCGGCAAGGGGATAAATCCACTGCCCATAAAGGATTTATCGATGATATATCTCAAACTGAGAAAGATTTTGTTTGAAGCACCGCTTATTTTGAGTCGCCTTCGTTACTGAAAAGATCTAATTGAGTATCATTAGAGCTTCTTGAATAACGCAATCCGAGATGTTCATAAGCCAATCTGGTTACGCATCTTCCGCGTGGAGTGCGGCTTAAAAATCCAATCTGCATAAGATACGGTTCGTATACGTCTTCAAGGGTTATCGCTTCTTCGCCGATAGTGGCGGCAAGCGTTTCAAGACCTACAGGGCCTCCGTCATAAAAATCTATTATAGTTTTCAGCATACGGCGGTCTGTGTTGTCAAGTCCCAAAGCGTCTATTTCAAGCTGTCCGAGAGCGTAATTGGCTATGTTTGAGTCGATAATTCCACTGCCTTTTACTTGAGCGTAATCACGAACTCGTTTTAACAGTCTGTTGGCTATACGAGGCGTTCCTCTTGAGCGAGAGGCGATTTCATATGCACCGTCATCGGTTATTTCCAATCCAAGAATTCCTGCACTGCGTTTGACTATAATTGCCAGTTCTTCGGCAGTGTAGAGATCTAATTTTAAAAGAACGCCAAATCTGTCTCTTAACGGAGTGGTAAGCTGCCCCGCTCTGGTAGTTGCACCTATAAGTGTAAACTTGGGAAGGTCTATTCTTATACTGCGAGCCGACGGACCTTTGCCTATAATTATATCAAGAGCATAATCTTCCATCGCAGGATATAAAATTTCTTCTACTGAGCGCGAAAGACGGTGTATTTCGTCGATAAACAACACGTCACCTTCGTTGAGGTTGGTCAACAGTGCCGCAAGATCGCCTTGTTTTTCTATGGCAGGCCCCGATGTAATACGTATGTTTACGCCCATTTCATTTGCAATTATGTTTGAAAGCGTGGTCTTTCCCAAACCGGGAGGACCGTAGAGCAAAACGTGGTCAAGAGAGTCACCGCGCATTTTAGCGGCATCAATGGATATTTTCAAGTTTTCTTTGTTCTTTTCCTGACCTATATAGTCGCCTAAAGTCTGAGGTCGGAGAGTAATTTCTGTTTCGGAATCGTTAGGCGTATACGAAGATGTCATAATTCGATTTTCAAAATCAAATTCTTCGTTGTCAAACTGAGTTTCGTTCATATTATCCTCCTCTTACTGCATTAATTTTTTTAATGCAAGTTTAATTATTTCTTCAAGACCGATTGACGGATCGATTTCCTGAAGAACGGCAGAAGCCTTGTTTTTATTATAACCGAGTGTTACCAATGCTTCTTGGGCTTCGTTAAGTATGCCCTTGTTTGATGCACTTACAGTACGTGAAGCCGTAGTCGGAGATACTGTAATTGCCGTATCAAACTTGGTTTTTGTAATTTTGTCATGAAGTTCCAATACTATTCTTGCCGCTGTCTTTGCACCGATTCCATTGGCTTTAGAGATTCCTTTAGTATCGTTCTGATAAACGGCATATGCAAATTCTTCGGGGGTAAACACGGATAAAATCGCCATTGCCGCCTTAGGACCAACTCCGGAGACACTTGTAAGAAGCTTAAACGCTTCGGATTCAGCCTCGGAAAAGAACCCGAATAGTTCCACACCGTCTTCTCTGACCGAAAGGTAGCTGAAAAGCTTTGCCTCAACAGCCTCTTCTTCAGAGTAGTTTTGAGATAGATACCCAAATGTTGTGGTGCTTATTGTCAACTTGTATCCAACTCCACCTGCATCAATTACGGCAAATGCGGGAGTAAGCACAGATAAATTTCCTTTGATATAATAGAACATAATTTTATTCCTTTCAAACTGTTAATTGACGGAAATCTTTTTTTCTTTTTTCTTGTTTATAAGGCTTTCTGTAATCCATATTCCCGCAAAAATCAAAATAGACACAACCGACGTTATAGCTCCTGTTACAACAGTATCAGGCATATATTCCATTTTTACGGAGTGAGGACCTTCTGAATTTACGTCAAAGGCTACCAGAGCATTGAATGTTTTATATATCGGAACTTGTTTTCCGTCAACAAACACTTTCCAGCCTTCGTCATAGGGGATGGTCGTTTGGACAACTGTTTTGTTTTTTTGTGTGGTTATAGAACAGTTAAAGCTGCTGTCTGTATAAGATTCTATAATATATTGATTTGATGACAGCACATTTATAGCTTCCTCAAAAGCTTCGACATCGAGGCAATAGAAGTAAAATACATCGTTTTTCAGATAGAGATTATCTCCCGAAAGCTTTAGTTTTACAGATATCTCATCACCTGCTTTGAAAAGCCCCATAGATTTAATACGGTTACTTTCTTTTGCCATAAAATCGCCGTATTTCACGTTGTTTATATAGAATGACGTTTCACGCGGATATTCTGAAGGAGCGTAGAAAAACAGAAATCCGTCAATAGGTGATGTTATATTCATAGTAACAGACGCTTCCGTACCGGATGTGGAAACCGCGTATTTGGTGTGACCGGCAATAGTGGATTTTTTTGCGTTGGTGTAATTGCTGTAATTGATATCAATCGGCAAAAACACCTTCGTTTCCTTTCCCAACATTGTGCTTATCATTTGATTTAGTCTTTCAAACGGCGACAATTCTACGGCAACTATCTTTCCGTCTTGATTGGCTTTTACAAAATCAAAACTTTTTACGTCTTCGGAAACACCGTATGCTATAGAAAGGGCATACGGATTTTTGTAAACAGTGTAATTTTCGTCTTGTGCGGCAACTGTATACAATTCTTTCATCAATGCGTTTACAGCTTGATTTTCATTATACGTAGAGTAATTTGACGGTTGGTTGTTTTGCGATACGATATATTTGACCCCCAGAAGAGACTCGTTTACCGGTGTTCCGCCCAAATACTTTGACCAATGAGACTTGGAAGCATATCCCATATTGCTCAAAAACATTATGGTTTCTTTGTTCAGCGTTGATGTTGAGCCCGATAAACCATTGATTTTAAGCGTCATATTATCATTTGTTTTACGGTGATGCGTTTTTTCCATTCGATAGAATGAATCATCTTTTTCTTGAATTTGCGCAACAACAGGCTGTATTTTTTCAAAATATCCGTTGTATGAGCTGTAAGAAGAGAAGGTGACGTCCATATCCAAGGCTGTAATGTTGACAATACCGTTTAAAAGCATCTCGAAGCATACTGTACAAAGAAGAAGCTTGGAATATATTCTTCTTTGTACAGGCTTTTTTGCTTTTTTGAATGCGTAAATCAGTGTGCAGATTGCAACAACAGCTAAAATAGTAAACCATACCGTTCTCAGAGTATCTATTTTGCCAACTTCATATTGCCACTTAGCATCCTTTTGAGGACCTAATAAAAAGTTGTCGAATTTGAATTTTTCGAGTATTGTCGTAAGAAATATTATAAATCCGCCTGCAAGCAATACAATTTTTGATGGTATTTTACGCAATTCGCCAAGCGCTTTATACGCCATTACAAGCAAAAGGAAAGAGAAAATAAAGCTATATCGATAATTAAGCCAGTTTGGCACTTGAAACCCGTGCCACATTATGTCAAGCGGGCTCAACGTAAAGCTTATCAAAAAGACTGACATAAGCAAAGTGGATAACACTTTTTCTCTCAAAGAAATCTTTTTGGCGAGATAGTACGCAGGCAGAAGCAAAAGCGTTAAGGTGCCGCAGTATATTATCGGCAATCCTGCCGGGCGGACGGTGTCATATGCACCGGGTAATGCTTTTGCTGTCAAATCAATTAAGTCGTATCTGAAGACAGGATCCCAGTTTGGTGTAGAGAATGTGTTTTTTCCGAACTGTAGTGAATAATATGCACCGAAAATCACAAATGCGGCTATGCCGATAGCAATCAGCGAAAAAATTCCTATTCTCAAAAACGACTTTATAAAGTGCAATTTTTCTTCTATGATATTGTTGTTTTGGGTAGCGAAAAAATAATAGAAGAAATACAGAGCCACGTATATACAAACCATATAGCCTATATAATAGTGGCTTATCAGCATTATTGAAAGAGAAATAACAAATAGCTTATAGTGTCCTTTTTTTATCAACTCTTCTATAGCATACGTTATAATCGGTAGCCAAATAAGTGCGTCAATCCACATAGAATTGTGCTGTTGCACAATTGCATATGAACAGAGCGCATACATAGTTGAGAATGTAACTATATGGGATTTGTTTATATGACGAGAGGTTTTGTGAAGATAAAATCCAAAAGTAAATCCGCACAATCCGGTTTTTAAAAGGAATATACAAAGTAAGGCTTCAAGCATTTTGCCTTGCGGAAAAAGCACTACAATCCAAGCTAACGGACTGGCAACGTAATAGGCAAAAATCCCCAGAAATTCTCCGCCTAACGCTCTTGAAAAAGAATACAGCAAGCTTGCATCTCCACGCAAAAAATTTCGTAATGCTTCGTAAAAATAAACGTATTGTCCGTTTAAGTCAAGCACCAAAACACTACCGTCTTTTTCGGGAGCGATATCTACGGCAAAATAAATTATACGCATCAGTATAAGAGGAATTATAAAACAGAAGAACAAATATGAGTTCTTACTGTGTATTATTTTTTTAACAGTACTTTTAAAAGTCTCCCAGGCATTTGTGCGAGACTTTTTTTCTTTATCTACAATGTGGATTATATCTTTATCCATTTTCTTCTTCCTTTTTTGTATCGTTCCGATTAATAAATTTTTTCAGCGATTTTTCGAGCTTTATCCTGTTTAT
>JAFTLM010000148.1 GCA_017455945.1 Clostridia bacterium
AAAAAATCAAAGTATCACAATCCCTCAGTCAGCTTCGCTGACAGCTCCCTTTGCACAAGGGAGCCTTTGACACAGGCACATCCTCACTCTATATTTAGTTTGCTTTTTTTCACCGGCAATAGCCTTTATCGAACCACGCGACTATCGCGTGGTTTTCGGGTTACAAAAAGAAAAATGACGTTGTTCAGACGTCATTTTTCTTTGTATTTAATTTCAACCAACCCACCGCAGCTATCGCCGTCACGATAACAATATATCCCACAACCGAAAGAGTTGTTGAATCACAAGCGTTTATTTCTGTAAAGTACGAAATAATTTCGCACACGCTGTCTTGCGTTTCCGGCGCCTTTCTTCCTATGGCAGTGTTAAAAATCAACGGAACAATAAGCTTTATCACAACTATGTAGCCGAGAAAACCTATCATCGGAAAAATTACCTCTGAATTTTTCCCGATTGCGTCGTCGTTGGAACAGGTTCTTATAAATTTAAGAACCGACAGCACGCAGGCGACTATGAGAGTAATCGAAATCGCCGCCGTGAAAATTGCCACGATAATTCCGTAGGTTGTTATCATCGATACGAAATATTCACCGTATTCAACAATCACTTTTTCAATATCCGAGAAACCGCCGATGTTGCCGAAAAAGGAAACAGATGCCATAAAAAGGCTCCACAGCGAAAAGATTTGCCCGTCTTTGTCAGAAAAAACAGGTGCGAAAAGCAGGGCAAGAAAAATTATTGCCGACAGACCGTAGGGTGCCGCCTTTGATATATTTTTATTCATTTGGAAACTCCTCCGGAAAATATCCCAAAAATCAAACAAGAAAAACAGGCTCTTGTTTTTCTTTCAATTACCGTAATTATAACACATTTTTTCACTTTTGTAAATAGAATTGAAAATATTTTTGTTTTTGCGATTTGCGCCAGCGTTTTCCGCCCACAAGAAAATTGTTGCGGATATGTTCGCACTCACCCTGTAGCGTCCCCGACGGTCGGTTCATCACCGTTTTAAAAAAAAACGGGAGGCATTGCCTCCCGTTTGTCACTCTACGCCAAATTAATGATGAGCGTGAATTCTTTTACTGAAAAGCAAGGATATACACCACACACCGGCAAGTGCCACTACTGTGTAAATGACACGGCTGAGGAGTGCGTCCTGTCCGCCGAAAAGCCAGGCAACTATATCAAATTTAAAAAGTCCCACACTTCCCCAGTTTGCTGCACCGATTATGGCTAATATTAAAGCAATTCTATCAGCAATCATTTATTTTATTCCTCCATATATGGTATTTATTGCTAAATACAGATATTATAATTTTATCTGCCTACTGTTATTTTTGTCATATATCCTTTTATTATTCTCAAAAAATATATGAATTTTTTTCTTTGTATCTATATGGAAAAAAGGAAAATTTTAATAAATTCTCATAAAACCCTTGAATATATTGAGAATTTATGATATACTATTATAAATGTTTGTATTTCGGAGGACGCTTTGAAAAAAACCCTGAAAATTCGCTCGGGAGCTCTTATTCCGTGCATAGATCCATCCACCGCCGAAAAGAAAAATTACCTATCAAGATACGAGTTGAACCGCCTGCACCTTATGCCCTCAGGCGAACCGGTGGCTTTCTCGGAAAATGATGACGGCAGTGTTAAATATTATTTCGATTCCGAACACATTGTGGAGGCTCCGCCCGAACTTTGGTACGATTCGGATTCCAAAAAGGAAAAATATATACTTGGAAACGGAACTCCAATTCCGAGAATGAATATAAAACGTGCGGCGTCACGCGGATATTATACCAAAGAAAGACTCGCGCAAATGAATTACGAGACGGTGGAAGAGCCTGTTGCCTACACGATGCGCGATAACGCACCCGTGTTCTTTTACGACAAAAAAACCGCTACAAGACTTCCCCTGATGTGCGTTAAATGCGGAAAAGACGTCAGATTTCGCCGTAAGCTCTGCCGCAGTTGCTTTGAGGACGATCTTGTTATACGCCGTGCTCAGGGCGACGAGCACAGAGCAACTCATTTCGGTATGGACCCCGAAAAGGTGCTTTTCTTCGACCTTGAGCTTACGGGATTTTATGACCGTGACGAGATAATTTCAATTTCGATTCTTAACGGTGCGGGTGAGCTGGTAATGAACACTTTTGTAAAGCCTGTTCACACCAATAAATGGAAAAAAACCGAAAAAATACACGGAATTACACCCGAAATGGTAAAAGATTCACCTACTTTGGAGGAACTTATACCGGAATTGAAACAAATGTTCGATAATGCCGATGCAATTATTGCTTACGGAGTGTCTACCGATTTCAGTCATATCAAGCATATTTACAAAACCGAAGAGGAGCAGAACGCACTTCACGACAAAATATGTTGCTGTGCCAACGAGTTTGTCAGATACATTCACGAGCACGTTCCCGATCAGGTGCACGCCTCGCTTACCGACGCTATGGAGTGCCTTCAGATTGAGTGGGACGGTATACCGCACTCTTCAATAGCAGATACATATGCTTGCAAAAAGGTTTGGGAGCGTTTGTTCCCCAATTATTACAGATAATTATTTTGAGTTAAATAAGATTTCGGCGCAAATCTCGCTTTAGGCGCCGCATACACGGGGCGTGGGCAAAATAGCAACGCCCCTGTTTTTAGGAGGATATATATAATAATGAAAGAAATTCTTTTGTGCAAATACGGTGAGATAGTTCTTAAAGGTGCAAATCGCAAGTATTTTGAGGATACTCTTTGCCGTGAGCTTAAAAAAAGAGCTAAATTGTATGGAAATTTCGATATTTACAGAGCTCAGAGTACAATATATATAGAGCCAAAGGACGAAATGTGTGATTTTGAGGGTATGTTTGAGGCTTCCTGTAAGGTTTTCGGTATTACTTCCGTTTGCCGTTGTGCCATTGCAGAAAAGACTATGGAGGACATAACCAGGGTTATAAAAGAATATATTCCAAGCTTTCTTGAGGGAAAAAAGACTTTCAAGGTGGAATGTAAGCGTTCGGACAAGAGCTTTCCGCTTGATTCGATGGAGCTGGCACGCGAAGTGGGAGGAATTGTGCTTTCTACAATTCCCGTCTTAAAGTTGACGTTCACAACCCAGACGAGATAGTAGTCGTTGAGATAAGATAGTTCGGTGCTTACATACACGAGGGACGATTTAAGGGAGCCGGAGGAATGCCCATAGGAACTAACGGAAAGGCTCTTCTTCTGCTTTCAGGCGGCATTGATTCCCCGGTTGCGGGTCATATGATAGCAAAACGCGGCGTAAGACTTGAGGCGGTTCACTTCGAATCCTTCCCCTACACCAGCGAAAGAGCGAGAGAAAAGGTGCTTGAACTGGCGAAAATTGTTTCCGAATACGCAGGAGAAATAGACGTACACGTTGTTTCACTGACAAAAATTCAAGAAGAAATAGCTAAAAACTGCAATGAGGATTACTTTACTCTCTTGTTACGCAGATATATGATGGCGATTGCCACAAAAATAGCTCACGAACGCGGTTGCGGAGCACTTATCACGGGAGAAAGCATAGGACAGGTGGCAAGCCAGACGATGCCTGCCATAGGAGTTACAGACTGTATGTCTGATATACCTGTTTTCCGTCCCTGCATAGGTCTTGACAAGGATGAAATTATACAAATAGCCAGAAAAATAGGCACTTTTGAAACCTCCATTCTTCCTTTTGAGGATTGTTGCACGGTATTTACACCCAGACACCCCAAGACCCGTCCCGAGCTTGAGAAGGTTATAGAGGAAGAAAAGAAGCTTCCCTTTGACGAATTGGTTGAAGAGGCACTTTCCACAATATATTCTCACCATATTTCTTTCGATTAATTTCGGTTTTTCAGAGATTGTCTGAAAGTTATTGTCGAAAGAAAACGAATAATGTTCCACGTGGAACACAGTAAATGAAAGGTAGGCTTTGTGCTGTTTTTGATATGTTAAAAGATAATTTTTGCGAATTATATCAAAAAATATTTGAACTAAATGATTTATCGGAGTTTGTAACAGACGAAATTGTTGAAAAAATGTATCTTATGTCCGAAAATATGCTTTCGGTAAATGAGCATATGAATTTGACGGCTATAACAGACACCGCCGACGTAATTTGCAAACATCTTGCCGATTCTGTCATTGCGGCGAGATATAT
>JAFTLM010000149.1 GCA_017455945.1 Clostridia bacterium
AAAAAAGAGTTCACAATATGTCGAGAGTAAAAAAATTTTTAATTATATAAATTTTTTATATTTTTTTCCGAAAACCCCTTGACTTTTTTAATTGATTGTTATATAATATACGAGTCGCATGAATAAATGCGGGCCATTAGCTCAGTTGGTTAGAGCTACCGGCTCATAACCGGTCGGTCCTAGGTTCGAGTCCTAGATGGCCCACCAAAGCACCGAATTTTCGGTGCTTTTTTGTGTAAAATCCACCATATTACGCTTTTTTTACAAAACTATTGACAAATTGCCAATATTATGGTAAACTATATGCGTATGGGATTTCCCTGTTATTATTTTTTTGGAGGAAGACTCTTATGTTTGAAAAGCTTAAAGCTATATTGGTTGAAAATTTTGACGTAAACGAAGAAGACATTACACTTGACACCGAGCTTGCCGGTGACCTTGGTATCAGCTCTATTGATTTTGCTGACCTTATTATAACTTGCGAAACAGAGTTTGATATAGAAATTGATGATGAAGCAACCGACAAGTTGGTCACTGTTGGCGACGTTGTCGATTACCTTGAAAGCCACGTTGAAAAATAAAATCAAAGAAAACCTCCGATAAAATCGGAGGTTTTCTTTATTTATTCAACAGCCTGGCAATAAATGTCCTTTTTACTTTCATTGCACCTTTGGGACAAAACTCCTGGCAACAAAAGCATCTTATACACAGCTTTCTGTCTATCGTTGCTTTGTTTTTCTCTATTTTTATCGCCTTTGCGGGACATATATCACGGCACACTCCACATCCCACGCATTCCGCCGCTTTTAACTTGGGTCTGGATCGAAGTGCCGAACCGGTAACCAAAGATGCCATTTTACCGAAAAATTTGGTGGAATCTTTTTTAAACTCAATACTTGTGTGAACGGGAATATTTTTAAAATCCTTTATCACAAAGTGGTCTATATTTCCGTAAACGTTCAACCCATCAACTGTTTCCGGAATCAATCCGCGTTCTGCAGCCGCCACAAGTGTAGGCACGTCATCCTTCTCAAGTCCGATAATTTTGGCACAGACAAGATCCATTTTATGAGGAGATTCAGAAGCAAGTATCGCTCCTATTTTTCGAGGCGTTCCCATTGTGGGACCATTACCTTCCATTCCCACTACGGCATCACAAATACACATTTTAACTTTGAAATATTCATCAAGGTCAACCATCATTCTTGCAAAATCGTCGTGCCTTGGAAATCTGAAATGATATTCGGGTTTCAGTGTCCCGGGAATCACTCCGAAAATATTCTTTGCTGCCGCACTCATTCCCATCATACCGTGTGTCTTGAGTTTACAAAAATTGATTATGGCATCGGCATCATCAAGGTATGCGGTATACGTAAATTTTTTCAGGACCGTTCCCTCGGGATTCTGAGCCTCGTTTTGATTAAAATTTCTATTAAGCTTTGCTCCGTACTTTTCGGTCTCCGCCATTCCTGTAGCCTTATACACTTTATTGACGTATACAGAATTATAGATCCCGCCGGGGCTGTCTCCTATTACTATCTCTGCCCCTTTATCCACAAGCATTTTTACCAATTCGCACAAAAGCACCGGATGGGTTGTTGCCGCTTTTTCGGGTGCCATAAAAGAAACCAAATTAGCTTTTATAGCTATTTTCATTCCGCTTTCCACCCAATCCAAGCCACCAATCTTATCAATTGCTTCTGAAAGAGCAACTTTGACTGCTTCATTTTCGTAGCTATCGCATTTAACCACAGAGACATCCATCACAAATCACCTACCGATTTATATTTTTAAACGTGCGTTCCATTGTGCGTTTTGCATCGTTTTTGGCAATATCCTCTCGCTTATCATAAAGCTTTTTGCCTCGGCAAAGACCTATTTCCATTTTCACGTGAGCTCCGGAAAAATAGAGCGAAAGAGGAACAAGAGTAAAGCCTTTTTGAGACACCAGTCCGTGCAGTTTAAGTATTTCTTTTTTATGCATAAGCAATTTTTTATCTCTGAGCGGCTCTCGGTTGAAAATATTGCCCTTTTCATACGGACTGATATGAACACCGACAGCAAATATTTCCCCGTTTTCGATTTCGCAATAAGAATCTTTTAAATTAACCGCTCCCGATCTGAGGCTTTTGACTTCGGTTCCGAAAAGAGCGATCCCGGCTTCATATTTTTCATCAACAAAATAATCGTGATAAGCTTTTTTATTGGCAGCGATTATTTTGCCTTGCACCTTTTTTTCAGCCATTATTTTCCTTCCTTGTATTATACAATTTTTTCATATGCGCATCTTGATTCGCCGTCAGACAAATATATTGTGCCGCAACACTGATACCCATTCTTTTCCAACATTCCTCTCATAGGAAGATTCCCCACATGAGTATCTATTCTCACACTGGCGTATCCAATTTCTCTTGCATGGGCTTCCACGCTGCTCATCACAGCAGAAGCTATACCCTTTTTCAATTTATCGCCAGCAACGGCTATTCTGTGCACCGCCACATAGGGCTTTCCCTCGGCAATCCACTTTCCGTCATAAATTTTCTCATACGTAGGTTCACCGTCATCAAGCATTGTAAAGACCGCACAAATGCTTCTGTCATCATCTCGTGCGACAAAAGAACGTCTGAGATTTATATCCTCGGCTACGATATCTCGTGTCGGATATCCATACTGCCACTGATCTATCCCAAGTCTGCCTATTCTTCCCCGTGCCTCTGACAGTATCTGCATTATTTTATCAATATCCTTCATTACAGATTTTTCAATTTTCATAATCATCCTCCGAATATATTTATTCTTTACACGCCGAGCAAACGGCGTTTTTTCTGTTTTCGGCAGCAATTTCTTCAGAACCGTAAAAAACTTCGCTTCCGTCTTTTATGTATCCGCAAGTATAAGTTTTATGCCACACGCTTCCACCGTTTATCCAGTATACTACCTTATCCGAATCAGCTTCCCCTATCGGTACAAGAGTTATGTTTTTCGTCTCTTCTTCATCAATCGGGAAGGTGTGCCTCATTTCGGTAACATCTCCCAGTGAAAGTTCATTTTCATTATAATATATACTCGCATTCCTGTAAATTACCGAACAGGAAGAAAAAATCAAAACTGCGAAAAGCAAAGACAAAAAAACTCTTTTCACGACAGTATCCTCTCAAGCTGCGACATTTTTTCCAAAGAATAGTTTTTGGCATTCTTCGCATTTCCCAACTGACGACAGCACAGCTCCAGGTCTTCAAACACGTGATATAACAATATTCCCGGCAATCGCACGTCAAGTTTAAGTATGTCATTCAAGACACTGTTTGCCTTATCATACTCTTCAGCAGCAATAAATTTTCTTCCTTTGATATGCAGCTCTAACGCCTCATCCTCAAACGTATATTCGGATATAATATCCTTCAGGGCAACAATATACCTGCAAAATTCATTATCAATACAGATTTCCTTCGCGTAGTTATAACCAAACAATTCAAGATCCATATTTTCGGAAACAAGAGACGGAGAAAGTTCTCCGAGATACTCAAACATTATCCTCGCCATTGCCTCTATATGTTTAGTCGAATACAACGTCTGAGATGAGTATAAAACAGCATCGTCAAGATATTGCCACGCCAAACGTATTCTGTCCGAATATATTTCCTCGACAGCCAGTGCAATAGCCGACTCCGCCATAACAAGACCTATTTCATTGTCTTTTTCAATAAACCTATTACCTATTCTTTTACAAAGATCCATACAGATCCTATAATTTTGGTTTTTAAAAGCCAACAAAATATCAGATATTGCCGTATACTTCAGCATCATCTTTTCCTCTTTTTCATCGGCAAGGAGGAAAGACGGGCTGACGTTAAGACGAGATGCAATATAATTCAGCGTTTGCAAAGACGGTACAGCTCTGCCTTTCTCGATAAGGCTCAACATATTTCTTGTAACCTGATCACCGGCAAGCTCGGTTTGCGTCATCATTTTTTCCAAACGCAGATTTTTTATTTTTTCTCCAATATTCACACTCATTTTGTTTTTTCAAAAATATTTCCTCCGTGGCAGTCAACGGCTACGTACACGGGAAAATTCTCAACTTTCATCTTTTTTAGCGACTCACAACCAAGATTTTCAAACGCGATAACCTCACAACTCTTAATGCAGTTTGCATAAAGCGCTCCTGCACCTCCGAGAGCACAAAAATATACAGCCTTATTCTTTTTTATAGACTCGACAACTGCCGAGTTTCGTTCACCCTTACCGATAATTCCGCCAAGACCCATATCAAGCAACATCGGTGTGTGTTTATCCATTCTTGAAGAAGTTGTCGGACCGCATGATCCCACCGCCATACCATTTTTTGAAGGCGTTGGTCCGGCATAGTATATTACCGCACCGCGAACATCTATCGGTAATTCTTTTCCCTCCGATACAAGTTCGGAAAATTTTTTATGTACGGCATCTCTTGCAGTATACACGTATCCGTTCAACAGCACTTCTTCTCCAACCGTTAATTTGTCTGTCCATTCCGACAATTCGGATATTTCAATTATTTTCAATTTTTACCTCTTGCATACAAATCGTTATAGTATCTATATTTTTTCCTGTCAATAAGTCCGAGTTGGTCTTTGGTTATTCTGTATCTCCAATTGCCTTCTGGGTTTCCCGGAATATTCATTCTCGTATCGGAACCGAAATTAAGAATATCCTGTATAGGAATTATCACCAGTCCCGCGTGGCTGGCAAGCATTGCTTTTATTATATTATCGTAGGATTGATCCCAATCCTCACCCATATATCCGCAATAGTCAATTACTCGGCGGCGAACTTCATCTGTTGCTTCCCACATATAACCAAGCAAAGTATTATTATCGTGTGTTCCCGTGTACGCAACACAGTTTTTTATATAGTTATGAGGCAAATGCGGCGAATCATATTCACCCAAAAAGGCGAACTGCAAAACTCTCATTCCCGGAAAGCCACTGTATTCAACAAGCTTAACAACATCATCGGTGATGTCTCCCAAATCTTCGGCTATAATGAGTTTATCTCCCGCAAGCTTACGCACAACGTCAACAAAATTCTTACCCGGACCTTTTACCCATTTACCTTCTTTAGCAGTTTTTGCATCTGCGGGAACACTCCAATAGGCTTCAATTCCTCTGAAATGATC
>JAFTLM010000150.1 GCA_017455945.1 Clostridia bacterium
AGAAACGCCGAGTGCCTGCGGGCACAAGAGGTCGCTTTTTGCAAAAAGCTCCGCAAAAACCTTTCCGGACTTGGCAAGTGCGAACATATCCGTCGCACTCCGAAAAATGTCGGCTCAACACCTCCATTTTTCTTGTAACTGTTTCGTGAGGGGCGGCAGGGCAAGTGGTCCCTGACGCCCTGCGGCAGTACGCACCGACAGCAATCTAAAGCTCCCAACCATCAGCCCAACAAACTCGTCGGTGTTCAGCCGACGAGTGAACGGCAACGCACAAAACAATCAAAAAAACTTTCATCAGAAAGTTTTTTTGCGGAGCTGCGACTTGCTTGCAAGTCAATTTTCGAAAAAAGCGACCCGTTCCCCCGTTCTCTCCAATCTTTTCCACAGAAAGGACCCCATATGTCAACAAAATACGTTCAGGATTTTACAAAAGGAAATATAACAAATCAGTTGGTGCGGTTTGCCACCCCGCTGTTTCTGTCAAGCCTTCTTCAGGTCGTCTACAATATGGTGGATATGATAATTGTAGGTCACAAGCTTGGAAACGTGGGATTGTCGGCGGTTTCGGTGGGCGGTGACGTTACCAATTTTATGACGCTTATCGCTATGGGCTTTGCCAATGCGGGGCAGGTTATAATCTCCCAGTACATAGGTGCGGGACACAGAGGGAGAATCGGCAGATTTATCACCACTATGTTCAGTTTTCTGTCGGCGGTTTCTATAGTTATCGGTGCGGTCGGACTTGTTTTGCGTGAGCCGGTACTTAATTTGATGAACACACCTGCCGACTCATACGATCAGGCTCTTGCCTATTCCACCATATGTATGTGCGGACTCTTCTTTATATACGGATATAATATGGTAAGTGCGGTGCTCAGAGGTCTTGGCGATTCAAAACATCCTTTTATATTTATAAGCCTTGCCGCGGTTCTCAACGTGATACTTGATATTATTTTTGTGTTCAGTTTCAATATGGGGGCAGGCGGAGCCGCTTTGGCAACCGTTATCAGCCAGGGCGTCAGCTTTGTGGCGTGTGCCGTATTTCTCTTGAAAAAGAGTGAGCGATTCGGAATTACTATAAAGCTTACGGACTTCTTTGGTTTTGATATGGGAATGTTGGTGTCTTTGCTTAAGCTTGGTACACCTATGGCTATAAAAAGTGCATCAATATCCTTCTCGAAAATCTTTGTCAACTCATATCTCAACGGCTACGGATCGGATGTTTCAGCATTTGCGGGCGTGGCAAACAAGCTGGCAAGTATTGCAAACCTCGTTTCCAATTCGCTCAATGCCGCAGGCTCGTCTATGGTGGGATAGAATATCGGTGCGAAAGAATATAAGCGAGTTCCGGGAATATTTATGAGAGTGTTTGCAATCAGTGCGATAATTTCTGTGATCCTGTCGGTTGTACTCTGTTTTTTCCCCGAGGCGGTTTTTTCAATCTTTTCAAACGGGAAAGACCGTGCGGCAGTACTCAGCATAGCGGCGGGCTATATCCCCATAGGTGTGTTGATGTTCTTCGGAAGTGCCTTCCGCTCTCCCGCAAACGCGCTTATTAACGGAAGCGGAAATTACAAGATCAATTTCGCTACTGCCATATTTGATGGAATAATACTTCGTATAGGTCTGTCGTATCTTTTTGGAAAAATATTGGGTGGCGGATATCTTGGCTTTTTCCTCGGCGATGCCCTGGCGGGTTTTACTCCGTTCTGGATAGGAATAGTTTTCTATCTGTCAGGCAAGTGGAAAACCAAAGTGAAATAACAAAAAAACGGTCGGATAATCCGACCGTTTTTCAGATGTTTGCACTTAATTTTGCTGTTCGAAAAGTCCCGCCGTGGCGTCAACCGGCATTGAAAATGCTATTCCTTGTCCCGGTGTTTTCAAACCGACGGCACGGTAGAGTGCGTGCAGAATATCGTTTTTTATTTCCGAGGGAACAAGAATCATAACTATTTCTTTTTCGGGCTGAACCGTTATCTGATAAAGCTTCTCAGCCTCGCTGTTGGCGGTGCCTCTTGCGTGGATAACCGTTCCGCCACGTGCTCCGAACTCCTTTGCGGCGTCCATCACAGCCTCCGAAAAACCTGCGTTTACTATGCAAAATATAACTTCGTGTTTGAATTCCATTTTCTGACCTCCTCAATCGGAAATGTTAGCCAAGAAACGGTATATTGCCACGCCTATTGTGCCCGACATCGGCACGGTGTAGGCAATTCCTTTTCCGTTCTTTATGGTTCTGAATTTTTCGTCAAGTGCACTTAGTGCCTTGCTCGCTTTTTCTTCTTTTATGACGCTGATTATTACGCTTTTTTCGCTGTCTGAAATTCCCAAAAGGTTAAGAATTTCGGCTCCCGCAGTGCCTTTTGCGGCGAGAGTGAGCTGCATATTTACCTCAAAGGACTGGAGAAAATCGGCGTAAAACTCGGCTTTTTTTCTGTTTACTACCGTAAAAAGAAGCTTGAGCTTTTGCGGTGCGAGGTTTTTCTCCTCGGCAGGCTTCTGCTTGCCCGATACTTTAATCGTCTGTTTGACAGCTCGTTTTACGGGTTGTTTTTTTGTTTCAGCCATATTTTCCTCCTTACATAAAGTCGATAATCTGCTCGTCGTCCGCACTCAAAATACGCTTCATAGCAATCTTTCTGCGCATTCTGTTGGTGACAACTGCTTTAAATCCGAGAAGCTGTATCGTTATCAGAGGTGTCATAGCGACCATTGCCACTATTCCGAAGGCGTATCCCATTATTCCGTCCGCCCCCTGAAGGGTTACGCAGGCACCTACCGAAAGGGGAAGAATAAAGCCCGAGGTCAAGGGACCGCTGGCAACTCCACCCGAGTCGAAGGCAATAGCCGTATAAAGTCTTGGAACGAAGAAGGACAAACCGAAGGAAATAAAGTAACCGGGGATAACGTAATAGAGAATATTAAATCCGAGAATTATTCTGAGCAGCGACAGGGCGATGGAAATTCCCACACCGATAGAAAGAGCAATCATCATTGATTTTTTGCTGACAGTGCCATCGGTGATGTCCTCGACCTGCTTGTTGAGGACCTGAACGGCGGGCTCTGCCAGTACGACTACGGCTCCGAGTATAAAGCCGAAGCCTACGAGTATCGAATTGCTGCCTGTTGCCAACTGCTCACCGATGTTGAAGCCGATAGGCATAAAGCCTACGGTTACCGCCGTGAGGAATATTACCAATCCCATAAAGGTGTACACAATTCCCACCGCAATGCGGATAAGCTTTTTCTTGGGAAGCTTCAGGCAGAATATCTGAAGTGCCACAAAGAAGGCTACTATAAGACCGAGAGCGAGAAGCACCTCAAGAGCAGTGTGGCAAACGGTTTCAAAAAGAGGTTCCGCGTTGCTGTAGTTGGCGGGGTCAATTTTTAAGTTTCCGTCACTTCCAACGCCAAGAAGCATTACCGCGAGGATGGGACCTACCGAACACATAGCGATAAGACCGAAGCTGTTTTCGTTTGCGTCTTTTCCTCCAATGGTAGCCGCGATACCTACGCCGAGAGCCATTATGAAGGGAACGGTAATCGGTCCCGTGGTAACTCCGCCGGAGTCAAAGGCTACGGCGAGAAAGTTGTCGTTTCCGTTAAGTATCACGAGGGCGGCTATAGCGAAGAGTACCATATAGAAGAACGAAAGCATAAGCGAAAGTTGCTTTTTGAAAACGATTTTAAGTACCGACAAAAGCAGGAAAACACCGACGCCCACGCCGACCGCAACAATAAGAGCAGTTCCGTTTATTCCGGGGTGAACCTGATCTGCCAAAACCGAAAGATCGGGTTCGGCTACCGTAATAAGCACGCCCATAAGGAAGCACACCGAAACCAGGAGCTTGATGTTTCGGGATTTTGTAAGTCCCGCACCAATGTGCTCTCCCATCTCGGTCATTGCCAGGTCAGCTCCGAGACTGAACATCGCTATTCCAAGAATAAGAAAGAACGCCGATACCGAGAAAGTTACCAGTTGCCCTGTGGACAAAGACACGCTGACAAAGGGCAGATAGTTTAAAACAACTACCAGCACAGCAACCGGTATAACCGATACGGCGGCTTCCTTAAATATTTTGGATATAGTTTCAAACATAAAAAAGCCATACCTCCCTATGTATAATCATATACATTTTAACATAT
>JAFTLM010000151.1 GCA_017455945.1 Clostridia bacterium
AAATCGTGTCCGTGGCACTTTCCCAAATCGGTGAGGTTGGCGGTCAGCCATATTGGAGTTGGTACGGCTTCGGCTCCCGTGTGGAGTGGTGTGCCTGCTTTGTATCTTGGTGTGCCAACGAGTGCGGATATATTGACGATGGTATCATTCCCAAATACGCAGGATGCGTAAACGGTGTGGATTGGTTCAAAGACCGTGGTCAATGGCTTGACGGTTCAGCCGAGCCGGTGGCAGGTATGATTATCTTCTTCGATTGGGACTCTCCCGATGGCACGTCGGGTCCGCAGGACGGACTTTCCGACCATACGGGTATCGTTCAAAAAGTGGAGAACGGTAAGGTCTATACCGTAGAGGGTAATTCCGGTGATAGTGTTCGCACAAGAGAATACACCATCGGGCATTACGAAATCCTCGGTTACGGTATCCCCGCATATTAAAAAAGATGCCGCCCTCACGGGTGGCATCTTTGGGTTACATATTTACTTGTTGGTCAAGCCTTTTACGAGATTGGCGATATTCTCAAGCTGAGCGTCATCTAACTTTTTAAGGTCACTAATAATTGCATCGAGCTTGGTGGGATTTTTGGTATCGAGATCGAAAAACTCGCTTACCGAAATTCCCAAGTAATCGCAGATATAGAATACACCCGGTAAGGATGGCAAAGACTTTCCCGACTCAATATTGTTAATATAGCCGGGGTTCTGTCCAATCGCTAAACTCATTTCCCGTGCGGATACATTTTTCTTTTCTCGCAGTTGTGCCAACCGCAAAGCAAAATCCTTTTCGTCCATAATCTCACCGCCTTTATTATATTGTAACCCATACGGGCGGCAAAACTATTGGATGTCAGACGGCAAAGGTGTTGCAATATTGGTTTATATATGTTATAATAGCAAAAATAACGGAAACAAACCTATAACCGATCCCGAATGACCGCTATACACACATATTTTTCGGTGTCCGCCTTGCGGTGAGGTATATCCAATCCCTTTGCGGTGTAAGTCCGTTGGTTCCGTTGGAGCTGATTAAAGAGATAGCCGAGTCATTGCAGGATAACCCATCGGACGTATCGGTTCGGTGGGTATTTTTTAGGAGTGGTGTAATGCTTGATATTTTTACTGTAGCCTTTTTCGGCCACAGAGAAATTAACGACCCGTTCAAGATTGAGGAACGATTGGAAGAGGAGATCTACCGATTGCTTGGTGAAAAGGAATACGTGGATTTTCTTGTTGGGCGTGACGGTGAATTTGATCAATTTGCATCGTCAGCGGTGCTACGAGTTCGCAAACGGTATAGGGATGATAACAGCTCCCTCATTTTAGTATTGCCTTATCCGAAGGCAGATTATCTCAACAACGTGGAATATTATTCTGAAATTGAAATCTCTCACGTTGCATCGGTGGCACACCCGAAAGCCGCTATCCAAATCCGAAACCGTGAAATGGTTGATCGTGCCGACCTTATCCTCTGCTGTATTGAGCGTGAGAAAGGCGGTGCCTGGCAGACAGTTCAGTATGCCATCAAGCAAGAAAAAACAGTAATCACCCTTGCTGACAATGAACAAATTCGAACATATTATAACAAATGCGTCAAAATCATTGCGAACGCAATGATTTTATGATATAATGAGATGAAAACATTTTGAATTACTGAAAT
>JAFTLM010000152.1 GCA_017455945.1 Clostridia bacterium
CTCTTTGATAGCCTTGATATCCTTGTCCTGCTTTTCCTGTTTCATATACCATCTATAAACGGCGAAAACAAGACCGAAAATCACGCCCAAAGCGGTAATAACCCCGGCAACTGCAGTGATAATCTCCATAGCCTACCTCCTTTTTAGTCTTCAAAGATAATGATGCCTTCAAGGGCAATCATATCGTCCACAGTGGGAATGTCCTCCGTAGTACGGAAATCACTCTCACAAAGGGTAATAGGAGAAATCCCCTCGACATCGGTTTCACGAAGAGCAGAGATTTCATTTTCAAAGGCAATTTTAGCCTCCATATCCTTAAGGCGGAGTCTGCCGTCTGCAAGGAAAACAGGAGAGCCGTTTCCGTCAAGCTCGGCATAGGTCTTGATGGCTTTCTGTTCCTCGGAAAGGTAGAATTCCATCTCACCCTCTACTGCCTTGCGGAGTTTCACAAGCTCACGCATTTTTTTGTAGCTGGCAAACCGCTTTTCAGATAAACGCTTGAGGGGTTCGTTTGCCGTTAAAAGGTCATTAAGTTTCATTGGATGTTTCCTCCGTTATTTTGATTTTTTCTTCAAGCTCCTTCACACGAGCTTTGAGTTTTTGGATTTCATAGATGTTCATAGCCACGAATTCACTGTATCGCAAACCGCAGCCGATAGTCTTATCTTCATTCTCCCACTCGCAGTAGCCTGCAAACTCCTTCGTGGTAAGTCCCACCGAAAGCACCGCGTCCTTGACGTCTTGCGCCACAAGGCCGATGTGGGTTCTGTCACTCGTATTTTCTACGTATTTGAAAGTAACCGGGATAAGGCTATCAAAGATACGGCTATAAATCTCGGCAAGAGGCTCAACCTCAAATTTCTCATTTCTATCCGAGGTGTTGATTGTGCCTGATTGTCCGTAAATATTACGCCACTTATAGGCAGCCGAACCCAAATCGTAGGTGTTATCAAACCACGGAACAATATGACCGAGGCTTGTAATGGTAGTTGCAGCACTTGAGCCTGAAATGTTGAAATAATAGGTGTGCTGCGACTTGTTTGAGCTTGAGTAATTGAAGGTTGCGTAATCGATGCCCCAGAAGGCATTTGTGTCGTGCGATGTGCTACTTGCACCTTTGGCAACCGTAGCATTCCACGTGGTATCCTTACCCCAAATGCAAGCATAGTGAACAGTGAACGATTTAGCCTCTGTCAAAGCGGTTTGCACACCATCTTCGTTATAAATTTTGAGGTAAAGCATCTGTCCACTCCAAGAAAGCTCTGCATAATACTGAACAGAACCGCCCGAGTAACCGAAATAAAAGCCTGTTGAATCGCTGATGCTGGCATCGGCTCTTATTGATTGCACACGAATAACACCGCAAGCTATGGCATTACTTGAAAGGGTCTGCATATAACAGCCACTATTCGTAAGAACCGTAGTTGCCGTGAACGTTGAACCGCTAGTCGAACCAAAGGAAAGAGTGGTAAAGGACTGTGAGGCATCGTCAGCATTATAAACTGTACCGAGAATAAAGTTCTGCGAGTACATCTGACTCGCCGTTAGGCTCATACCACCTATTTTTCCGCTTGCTGCATAGAGATAACCCGCCGAGGTTACATAGAACGAACCCGCGCCAAGACCGATACCATCCGTACCGACGTAGACGCCAGCGGTTGTATTGTTGTATGCGGTTTTAGTTTTATAAATTGCCGAACTACCGATGGTGAAGCCACCAATCGTTCCCGAAGTTGCCGTGACCGAACCGCTGACTGAAAGCCCGGAGCTAGTAACCGACATTACGGTGTTGCTGTTGGAATAGAGATAAAATCCGCTACTCGTAAGACTCCAACCGAAAGAGGAAGAAGAACCGCCCGATGAGCTTACCTTTGATGCCACACTCGCAGAGAGCGAGGTTGCCGTCTGCTCAAGAGTGGAAATATTCCCCTCGGCAGTTTCAAGGCGTGTGGTAAGGCTTGATACGCTTTGGGTAATGGTTGAGATATTGCCTTCAGCGGTAGAAACCCTAGTGCTGATTCCGTTTACCGAAGTGGTAAGCGAAGAGATGCTACCCGTATGGCTCGTTACCGTACTGCTTATGCTCGTAACGGTCTGCGAAAGAGAGCTGATATTTCCTGCGTTATCTTCAACATCGGAAGCTAGTCCGTTGACCGTTTGAGTAAGAGTTGAGATGTTACCTTCCGCCGTAGATACACGGCTCGTAACACCATTTACGCTTGTAGTCAGTGAAGTGATATTGCCTTCAGCGGTAGAAACCCTAGTGGTAATGCTCGTTACGTTCTGTTCGATCGAAGAAATATCACCTTCCGCATTAGACACACGGGTTTTGATGCCGTTGACATCGGTAGTCAGCGAAGAGATGTTGCCCTCTGCCGTACTAACCCTTGTAGTAATACTCGTTACGTCTTGCTCGATTTCCGAGATATCCCCCTCGGCATTTGTAATGCGCGTGGTAAGGCTTGTTGCTGTTTGCGTAAGAGTTGAGATATTGCCTTCGGCATTGCTAACACGAGTCGTGATTTGACCCACCGAAACCGTCAAGGAAGAGATGTTCGTTTCGTTCTGGGTAACCCGTGCTTCAATACTCGAAGCCGTCTGCTCAAGGGTAGAAATATTGGTCTCGATATCTACGATATCGCCCTCAATGGTTGCGATGTCTTTTTCGTTGTTTTCGACACGCTTTGTAACGGAACTTACGGTGCTAGTCAGCCCCTTGACATTGCTCTCGATAGTTGCCGCCCTTTCTTCCACTGTGGTGATAGCTTCGGTTACCGATTCCGTTGTTGCATAAGCCTTTAGGAACATTTCTCCCGTATCGATATTCCAATAGGAAGAACCATCCTTTGAAGAAATAATACCCGCCTTGATGATGTTTGCCACCAACGTGCCGGAGGTAATGAAGTCAGCCACGATTGCACCATCTGCCGTGATTGCGGTTTCGTAGGGACCGTTGTAGCCTTTCTTGGAAAAACCAAGTCCGCCAACGTTCCAACGCCAAATATTCACGGCTTCATCAATCGAAGGCGCATCCATTACAAGCAGCTCGTAAGGATAGCCGTTTTCATCACCATGGAGAACCACATAACCACCGCTTTGACCCGTGATAAGGTTCGAGGCTTTCTCGATTGCGTGGCTCATAAGAGTCGGCAATCTGTCAACCTTTACGGTGGCGCTCTCTACGGCATCTTTCGTTTCGGAAATAGTATTCAGAAGCGTGTTTTTTGCCGAGCCGAGCGTGATGGACACATACTTTTCTGCAAGGGTATCGTAAACCGTAGTGATAACCTTTGCCGTTGCCGTAACACCGATAATCGTGTGCTTAATGGTAACCCTATCGCAAAGGGAAACTCTTTCAAGCAGAGCCGAATATTCAGGCTGTTTCCACAGAGGCTCAAAGGACACCTTGATTGTAGGATTTTCAACACCCAACGGGTTATTTTCAAGGTAGGTTTGCGCTTTCGCTCTTAAGGTTTCCTCAGTCATTGCTTCGCCAGACTCAAAGGAGTCGGAAAAGTCCTTGATGAGAGTTTTGGAGTGAACTAGCTCGGTCTTCGCAATAGGCAAGGTCTGCTCACTTAACGTGATAACTACCTCTTTGTCGTTTTTATCGGTGGTAACCGCATAAGGCAAGAGGTCTGTGTATAAGCCCGAAATATCGGAGTCCGCTTCAAGGTTTGTGAGGTTTTTGCCGTATTCAATAACAACCCCGGTGTTCGTGCCACGGCCTTGGTGGTGAATAACATTGAAGTTATCCCACTCAAACTCACCGCCCCAAAGGTCAATAACCGAACCTTGCTCACCACCCAGAACGGCACGGAGACTTTTCGGTTTCGTTACCGCAAAAGGCTTCTGCGTTTGATAGTCGGTTTTGAAGGTAAAGTTATGCGGTGTCAGTGCGTTATCAAATACAGCATTGATTGCCAACTGTGGGAGTATTTCTGTCGAACTCCATATCGGTGCAGCAATCGTAGTAAGGTCATAAGAGAGATGTTGCGCGTATATTTTCACGATGCCGTTTAAGGGCTTTGTAATTCTATAAATGCGGAACATCTGATTTGCAGAGGTGTCATTTGGCTTGGCTTTGATTAAGCGCTCCTTCTGTATCTCTGCGTATAAACGTCCTGTAACAGGATAGGTCAAAACGCACTCGTATGCGCCGTTCCTCTCCTCGGTTACTTGGCACGAAAGGGTGTCCACAAGCGTTCCAATTCCATACGTAGAAAAATCCGTATCGTTTGCGCCAAAAAGAATAGGAATCATAACGAACACCACCTCGGCACAATCTCTATGCTCGTGATACCACCGCTAAAAGTAATGGTGTTTTTGCCGGGAGCGAACAGCGGAAAGCCCTCGCCCTTAACGGTGTCATTTTTTAGGGTCGTATCGTGATAGAAATTCATAAGCTCCGAGTCGCATTCGGTATAGCTGTTAAGGGTAGAAAAGTTCCACGTCTTATTGCTAGAAGCCGACTGAATCGTGAGCGTTCCTGTGCCTTTGCCGTTGATTTTTAGATAGGGTTTTGCAGTAAAACCATACGGGTTTGTCAAAGAAATTGGAGACTTCGAGTAAGTGGTCTTTGCTTGCCCAATGCTCGAAAAACGCATAGGATGACAAGTAAAGTTTACTGTAAACACCCCTATTTTATTGATTTCATCGGAAATATCGAGCTTGTTGTTGAAAACAGCTCTTCGGAAAAAAGCAGTATCGTAGCTGTCCGACAAGGTATGATAGCGGTCGGGTTCTGCATATAACCACCCCTTTATCGCTGTCACCTTATCGGCAAGCTCCTGAATGCTTTTTGCCGGGATAAAACAAGTATAAGAAACCGAGGTGTTTGGGTATCTGCCCTCGGAGTAAATCAAGTCACCGTCCCGCCCCGGTATGGACTGAAACTTCAAGTCATACTTGGGGGCGGAAAAGATGTCCTTCGAGCTAATGCGAACGCCCATATCCTTGGAACTGATACCATTATAAATAAAATAATTCATGCAAATACCACTCCTTTTCTTTGTGCGTAAGCCCCTGCGGTTGCCATAATTTCGTTAGTCAACTCGCTGATGTCTTCGCTCGTATAGTTGTTGAAAGTTTGAATGTTAAGCTGAAGAATGAAGCCGTTTGCGCCACCCATAGCCCCACCTGCGACAGTGCTATGTGCGTTTACGTCAATATTCTTCGGCAAGGTTGTGGACAGATCCGCAGAGAGGTCATTAAACACACCATTGAGGTCGTTTGCCATGCTCGTAGCAGAGTCGATGGCTTCACCTGCGGTTTCATCAATACCGCCTGCAAGACCCGTCATAAGCATATCACCGACCCACGCCATCTTCTTGGAGGGAGATGCTATGCCAAAGAAAGAACAGATGCCGTCCCAAAGGTCACCCGCCCAATTCGATACCTTATCCCAAATCCAATCAGCAAGCCCTTGTATACCTTCCCACAGACCTCTAACAAGGTTTGCGCCTACATCAACAAACGAGCCAAGCCCGTTCATAAGTGCGCCTACCAAAGAGGTAATAATCTGTGGCATTGCTTTTACAAGTTCGAGAATGATTGCAGGAAGGTTCGTAATCAAGCTCATAAAGAGGCTAACACCCGCTTCTATGAATTTGTCAATGCTACCGAGCAGGCCGTTGATTATGCCACTGATAAGCTCGGGCAAGCACCCGGCAATCGTAGTAATAATCTGCGGAAGTTCGGCAACAAGAGAAACCAGAAGCTCGATACCCGTTTCAATGAGCATTGGAATCATACCAAGCAAGGTGTCAATAATACCCGTAACAATCTGCGGAATTGCGTTTACAATCGTGAAGATGATTTCCGGGAGTGCGCCTATAAGCGAGGTAATGAGAGTAAGACCCGCATCGATAATCAGCGGAATTGCTCCGATTACGGCTTCAAGGATACCTTGAATAATAACGGGAATAGCCGATACTATCGTTGTCACAATCGTGGGTAAAGCACCGATAAGCGAAGTAATAAGCTGCACACCCGCCTCGATAAGAAGCGGAATCGCACCGATTACTGCAGTAAGGATGCCGTTGATAATCTCGGGTATTGCTGCCACGATGGTTTCGATGATTTCAGGCAAAGCCCCAACGAGTGCCGTTATAAGCTGTATGCCCGCGTCAATAATCTGCGGAATCGCCTCAATCACAGCGGTTAAGATGCTATCGATAATGAGAGGGATTGCCTCCACTATCGTCTGAATAATTGTAGGCAACGCATCCACAAGTGCTGTAAGGAGCGTAATGCCCGCATTGATTATCTCTGGAAGAGCGTCAAGCAACGTGCCAAGCACGGCATCGATGATTTTTGGTATTGCTGACACGATTTTCTTAATAATCGTAGGCAGTGCCGAAACCAACGAAGTTAGGAGCTTGACCCCTGCGTTTATGATTTGTGGGATTGCCCCCAAAATTGCGGTTAATACACCCTCGATTATCTGCGGAATGGCGCTTACAATTGCATCAATGATGGACGGCAAAGCATCCACCAAAGAGGTCATAAGCTGAACCCAAGCCTCGATAATCTGTGGGATAGCACCAAGCAAGAACTGAATCACCGAATCAATAAGTCCGGGAAGAGCCTCGATAAGTATCGGAACGGCATCCAGAATACCTTGTGCAAGCCCCATTACGAGCTGTATTGCTGCATCAAGTATCAACGGCAGATTGTTTATAATCGTTTCCACGATTTTGACCATAACCGCTACGATAGACGGAATCAACTGCGGAATTGCCGCCGCGATACCGCTTACAAGCGTAACGATTACTTGCATTGCCGCATCAATCAGCAGCGGAAGTTGGTCGATAATACCGTTCACGAGGGCAAGCACCAACTGCAAAGCACCACTTGCTATTTGCGGTAGTCCCGCGATAAGTGCGTTCAGTATCGTGAATATGATTTCCGTTGCCGAACTAACAATTATCGGGAGATTGTCCACGATGGCTTGACCGAGTGAGGTTACCATCGTTGTAATAAGGTCAAGGAGCGCCGGGAGATGCTCCATAAATACATCAATGACCTTGGGAAGAATATCTCCGATGACGTCTGCCATTTTGGAAATATCCCCGTCCGCATCCTTGATACCGTTTGTGAACTCACCAAGAAGGCTTACACCGTCCGATGCAAGGTCGGTAAGTACCGGGAGAAGAATAGTACCGAGAGCATTTTTGGCTGCCGTTGCACCCACCGAAAGGTACTGCAATTGGTCATCAAGTGCGCCATAGGCATTGAGAGCTTCATCACCGAGAACGTATCCCGCCTCTTGTGCCTCTTTGCCAAGCTCTGCCATCCTCTCCGCACCTGCCTCGATTAGAGGGTTCAGTTCCTGTGCGGACTTGCCGAGAATGGTCATTGCCAAAGCATCACGCTCGGTTTCGTTTTCCATTTTGCCAAGTGCGTCGATAATTTCCCAATACACAGTATCGCTATCACGCATATTGCCTTCGGCATCAAAAACGGCAACGCCGAGCTTGTGATATGCCTCGGTCATTTCGTTCATTGACGGAGCAACGGGCTGTGATGCACTTGCTACGTCTGCCTGTGCGGATGCAAGGTTGGTCTGTGCTTGTTCAAGAGCAATGGCGGCTTTCCTTACGTTTGCGGAAGAATCGCCACTTTCGGCAAGAGCCGTGTTGTACGCATCTTGGGCTGAAGTGAGCTTATTTTGCGCCTTCTGAAGGGCAATAGCGGCTTTCTGTGCCTGTTCGGAGTCTGCACCATTCTTTTCAACTGCTGCGTTGTAAGAGATTTGTGCGGACTCGACATTTAACATCGCATCTTCAACGGATGCATAAGCTTTTGCGACCGCCGCCCCACTTGCTTTTACGGCTTGGTCATAGGCGATTTGAGCCTTTTCAAGGTTAAGCTGTGCGGTTTCCGCTTTGGCTTCCGCCTTTGCGAGTTTTTCCATATCCACGGTTGCTTCACCCACCACATCCGTGACAGTTGACATCGATTTGATGTTCTTTGCCATTGATTTTGTGAGAGTTTCGGTGGATACGTCAACAAGCTCTGCGGCATACATATACTCTTGGAGCTTGTCGGTTGCGATGCCCGTTTGTGTGGCGGTTGTAAGCACGTCATCGGCATAAGCCGCACCCTCGGTTGCCATATCCACTAGGGCTTTCCCGGCAGCAACAGCGGCGGCAGAAACGGCTGCGAAGGCGGCTGCCATTGCGGCGGCTGTAACTTTACAAATATTGCCGAGAGTTTCAAACCTACCCCCGGCATCATCTGCATCTTCACCCGCGCCTTTGACCTCTTTACCCATATCGTCAGCCTCTTTGCCAGCTTCGTCCATTCCGTCACTAGCATTGTCAAGGGCATCGTTGTTCTGCTCAAGCTCACGCTCCATCTTGTTAAGAGCAGCTTCAGCATTATTTAACTGTATCTGCCACGCCTGTGTACGCTTATCGTTTTCACCGAAGGATTCCGATGCGTTTTTCAGGGCGGCACGAAGAACCTCTATTTTTTCTTTCTGTGCATCGATCTGCTTACCGAGGACTTCATTTCTAGCGGTGAGTGCTTCGACAGACGTATCGTTCTTGTCGAACTGCGACTCAACTAGCTTCATTTCAGAACCAAGAACCTTGAAGGCAGAATTGATATCCGCCAAGGACTGCTTGAATTCCTTTTCGCCCTCTAGACCGATTTTCAGTCCAAATTTATCTGCCACTTGCACCACCTCCTTCGTTTAGCATTTTTGTAGCATTACACTCCATCGGGAATAATATCGTCGATGAAATACTCACGTTTAGGTTTGGAGATGCCGTTGTACTGTTTGTGGCATTCCCAAAGGTCAAGAAGCAGACCGAAAGGCATAAGCCCCACCTCTTCCATAGAAAGGTTAAGGTGGGCTATGCCGTAATAAAGAAGCCGAGTAAATAACTCTTCGTCACTTACTCGACCACCACGTTTTTTGGGTCTGCCTCGCTTTCAACGTTGCGTTTTGTACCCTTATAAAGAGCCTCCGTGATAGCTTCCTTATAGGTTGCAAGCTCGGAGGGAACAGTAAGGATTTCTACCTCTTCCTCGGTGAGCAGAGGCTTGGGGTTATCCTTATTCTTGAGGTTGTAGATGAGCGTGGACTGATTTGCAAGAAGGGTGATAAGCCACACAATCTCGCCAATAGCCATCTCGAAGTTTTCGGACTTCAAGAGCTTATCTCCAAGGTGTTCAAGACCGCCGTAACGACCTGCGATTTCCTTGGTTGCCTTCGTTGTAAGAATAAGGGTGTATTCGTCACCGCCAATGGTGATGTTAGTAGAACGTTCCGTAGTCATTAGTTGCTACCTCCTGCTGTTTTCGTATAAGTAGGCTCATAAACCGACTTATACCAATTGGTGATAATGGTTGCCGTAACCGAAGCATCTCCCTCGGTAACCTCTGCCTTCCACGGGTGCTTACCGTTGCCGTCCACCTTGTTACGCGCAAAAATCGTACCCTCGATGGTAGGCGTGGAGAAGGTAATGCTGTCACCCTTGGTGGCAAGATTGGTAGCCGGGATGCTGAACTTTACGCGGTAAAGCCAGAAATACTTATACTTGCCGTTGCCTTTCTTCGCAAGGAAGCCGATAGCCACGGGTGCGCCACCATCCTCCTGTGCAGCAACGATAACACCGTTCGTGTCAATAACCGAACCCGTAAGGTCGGAAGCCACTTTTGCGCCGATATCGTCAATGCCAAGAGAAAGAGTACCACTCTTAAACTCTCTCACGCTTTCTGCGGTGCCGTCATCGGCATACAGAGTTGCCTCTGCAAGTTCAACGGAAAGGTCTGCGGTCATTGCTTTTGCCAACTGAACGGGAGTTTCGTAGGTTTCAAAGCCGTCCGCATCTTCCGTAATCTTGGCATAGTAAAGTTTGTCAAGTCCTATAGTTGCCATAGGTTATAAATCCTCCATTTGATAATGATTTGCTACATCCACCACATAGTGGTGATAGCCCGTATCGTTTTCATAGCCGATATACTGTCTGCTTGTGATGGTTAAGTCCGCCGAAAGCAGTGCGCGGACGATTCTGTTTTTATCTGCACCATAGTTGCCTTTGCAAAAAAGAGAAACCCTCGCCTCTTGCACATCATACGTAGGCGCGTTGTCTGCCTCAAGCTCAAAGTTGTCACTCATAGGAATGATAACGATGTATTTGTCGGGTGCCGTGTCACCAAACACACCTGTTTCAAGAGGAATGCCAAGCGGTGTCAGCACCGTATTAAGGTCTTTCAGAATGCTCATACCTTGCTTATCTCCTCCTCAAGTTTCTGTATCATTGCCGCCTCACAAGCGCTCTTTGATGCCGTTTTCGCAGGCTTCAAGAACGGCTTTGCAGGTTGACCGTGCCGTCCATATTCGAGAATATTCGCTATTTTTGCGTTACTCTCACCATCCGAACGAGGCTCTGCAAAACCGATTTTTACGTTGTGATTGCCGTTTTTATCAACTCTTGCACCCGTCAAACCGAGGGAGCGTTCAAGCTCACCCGTGGAACGAGAGCCGACTTTGGTGTTCTTGCCGACAACGGCAGCGAGATTGCTCTTGACCTTCGCCAGAACCACCTCACCACCCGCCTCAAGAACACGCTCGGCAATTTCGTCTGTTTTCTTACCCAAACTAGAGAGCTTTTTCAAGAACTCGTCGGGCATTTGTACTTCTGCTTTAGCCACGAGTTGCCACCACCTTCTTTGCCATTATTTCAAGGTACATACCGCGTCCACGGACATTTTCCACCGAAATAATGTCGTATTTGATGCCTTCGCAGTAAAGAATGTGGTCGGTTGTAATTTCAACACCGGGAATAATGCGGATGCGGAACATATCGGTTGCTTCGCTGAAGGCAGCAAGGTTCGCCCATTTCTGGGAGCCGTGCCGTCCCTCTCGATAACCACGAACAGAAGCTACTGCCTCATATACAGAGTTTGCGAACCCCTCTTCGTCCTTTACGTTCTTAAAAATGCCGATGTCGATAAAAGAAGTCATTTTTCCAATGCTCATATCACACCTTCCACTCTCGGTCTAGCCTTAAAAGGGTATCGACCGTTTTCCATACTTGCGCCGATGCTTGGGTGTTATCCGCAAAGAAACCACCCGTACTGCCATCACGGGACTCATAAAAATGCGATGCCAACATAATAACGGCTTGCTCCGTTGTCGGAGACATCGGCAAAACTTTATAAGTCCCGGCAGTAATGTGCTGATAACTTTCGGCATAGGAAACGGCGGCGGTGATGCAGTTACGCAGAAAAGCATCGTCAGCCGTATGTTCGATTATAAGGTTCTGTTTCAGCTTAAACAGCAATAAGTCCATCACCGTCACCTCCTATATTTTTAGGTCGCAGAACCCTTCTGCTGAAGCACCTTGATTGCCTCGGGAAGAATGAGCTTTGCGTCCACACGCTTGGTAGCAATAAAGCCGACCTGACCCGTTTCTGCATAACGCTCGTTGAGGCGCTTGAAGGACACACCCTGACGGTCGCCAATCCAATAGTAGGAGAAGTCACCGAAGGCGATGGACTTTGCGCCTGCACCGATTTCAGGTGCGTAGGGAGAGGTAAAGATACGCTTACCGAGAATGGTATCGTACTCGCCATCACGAAGTGCGGGCTGCCACAGGTACTGACCGTTGTGGTCTTTGAGCTTACGGATAGCCTTGATGGTGCTATCGTTAAGAACCCAAATTGCGTTCTTGCGGTAAGGTGACTTGAGGGAGTAGAAGAGGTCGATAATCTCGTCTGCAGTGATTGCAGTTTCGGAAGCTGCGGTTACACCGATTTCTGCGCCACCGACGTCTGCGAGAATACCCGTAGGCTTTGCGGTGCCGTTACCAGAAAGGAATGCCGCCTCCTCTGCGTTACCGATTCTACGAGCAAACTCCTTGGTGAAGTAACCCTCAAGGTCGAATGCGGAGTCGTTGAGAAGCTCCTCGGAAACCTTGATAAGGGTTGCGACCTTGTGTGCGCCGATGAGCTGCTGACCGAATGCGTCATCACTCTCGGGAATCTGTCCTTCCTCATCTACCCAAGCCGCAGTGCCACGGGTGGATACAACGGGAATCTTGTGAGAGCCGTGAGAGGTTGTGAAAACGTGGGCGTGCTTACGGATAATGTTTTCTGCCTCAAGTGCGGTAATAAGGGTCTTCTCAAAGGTGTCGGGAACAAGGTAACCACCTTCGGAATCCGTACCGATTTGGAGTGCATTGCGGACTTCATAAGAATCGCGCTTTCTTGCGTGGTTCCAGAAG
>JAFTLM010000153.1 GCA_017455945.1 Clostridia bacterium
ATACTGTAATGGCTCCCGGAACAGCTACTATTGGCGAGATGTTTGCAGCAGACGGAGCAAGTGGAATATGGGGTACCTACGTCAGATATATCGGCGCGGGTGCACTTGCAGCGGGCGGTATTATCAGCCTTATCAAGTCGCTTCCTCTTATAATTACTACCTTCAGAGATGCGGTTAAAGGTATGGGTAAGGGCGGAGCTGTTTCCCGAGAGCGTACGGCTCAGGATATCAATATGAAAATAGTACTCATTGCCATAGCGGTGCTTACGCTTCTTGTCTGGCTTGTTCCCGCTGTTCCCGTAAGTCTTGTCGGTGCGGCAATAGTTGTCATTTTCGGATTTTTCTTTGCAACCGTTTCTTCAAGAATGGTTGGACTTGTAGGAAGCAGTAACAACCCCGTTTCGGGAATGGCAATAGCCACACTTCTTATCGCTACCTTTATTCTCAAAATTACCGGCGACGTAGGTGCTCACGGAATGAGAGCGGCTATCGCGATAGGTTCTATAATCTGTATCGTTGCGGCTATATCGGGTGATACTTCTCAGGATCTTAAAACCGGATATATTCTCGGTTCGACGCCCAAAAAGCAACAGATTGGCGAGGTCATCGGTGTTGTTGCATCGGCACTTGCCATAGGAGCTACGCTCTACCTCCTTAACTCTGCTTGGGGCTTTGGAAGCCAGGAACTTGCGGCACCTCAGGCAACGCTTATGAAGATGATTATCGAAGGCGTTATGGGAGGAAATCTTCCGTGGGGATTGGTATTTATCGGTGTGTTCATAGCTATCGTTGTCGAGATAATAGGTATTCCCGTGCTTCCTTTTGCTATCGGAATCTACCTTCCCGTGCATCTCAACGCTTGCATTATGGTGGGCGGTCTTGTGCGTTTGGTATTTGACAAGATGAAGAAGCCCGAGGAGGAGAAGAAGGGCATAGTGAACGATGGCATACTCTTCTGTTCGGGTATGATAGCAGGTGAGGGGCTTATGGGCATATTGCTTGCGGTGCTTGCCATAGTTGGACTTGATAAGGTTATTGATATTTCCGGACTTTTGGGGCTTCCTGCTTGGCTTTCAAGTGTTCTGGGCTTGGTAACTCTGGCACTCATCGTGCTTTCGCTTCTCAAGTTCTCGCTTTTCAAAAAGCGTAATAAGAAATGATGAAGAAGAAGATCATTTCGGCAAACTATCTTGAGTCGGTTCCCGCAAGGAATCCGGAAATCAACTGGACGGAGGACGAGAAGGGAATCGTTACCCTTGAGATAGAAAACAAAGGATTTTTCAACAAAATAGCTCAAAAGTTTTTTAAAAGACCGAGGATAAGCTACGTTCATCTTGACGAAAACGGGAGCTTTGCCTGGAAGCTTATCGACGGCGAGAGAAATATTATCGCTATCGGAGAAGCGGTAGACGAGCACTTCGGAGAAGCGGCACATCCGCTTTACGAAAGACTTGCAACCTATTTCAAAACACTTGAAAGCTACCGTTTTGTGATTATGAAAAAATAATAAAACAGAGCCGCCGTTACGGCGGCTCGTTTTTTTGTTTGGATAAGATTAATCGTTTTTTCTATTGCAATATTTTTGAATTTGTGTTATATTAATAAAGAAGAGATTTTAATACTGAAAACGGAGGCGAAAAATGAAAAATATAGCTTTCCCTTACGGAAAAGATTTTTTGGAATATAATTTTGAAAACGAAAACCTGATTGGTGTTCTCACTTCCTCAATTCACGGATACGTTCCCGAACTTCGTGCCACGGAGCTTGTAAAAAAAGCAATGGCGAATCCTATCGGTTCTCCAACGCTTGCCGAGCTTGCGAAAGGTAAGAAGAAAATTGTTCTTATCGCCAGCGACCATACAAGACCCGTACCCAGCAAGGTAATCGTGCCTCCGATGCTTGAAGAAATACGTTCGGTTAATCCCGATGCCGATATAACCATTCTTATTGCCACGGGGTGCCACCGATTGACAACGAGAGATGAGCTTGTTGCCAAATTCGGCGAGAAAATCGTTGATAACGAAAAAATAGAGGTGCATATTTCCACAAACGACGAGGATATGGTGCATCTCGGCACGCTTCCGTCGGGCGGTGCCCTTAAAATAAACCGCCTTGCCGCAGAGGCTGACTTGCTTATTGCCGAGGGCTTTATCGAGCCACATTTCTTTGCGGGCTTTTCGGGAGGCAGAAAGAGTGTTCTTCCCGGCGTTGCTTCTCGCGAGACAGTGCTTGCAAACCATTGCTCCGAGTTTATTGCCAGCGACAAAGCGAGAACAGGCGTGCTTGACGGTAATCCCATACATAACGATATGCTCTGGGCGGCAAAGAAAGCAAAGCTTGCGTACATAGTAAACGTGGTGATTGACGATAAGAAAGAGGCGATATATGCCGTGGCGGGTGACGTTGAAAAAGCACACCGCACAGGATGCGACTTCCTGTCAAAGCTCTGTCGCGTTTCGCCTGTGTATGCTGATATTGCCATATCCACAAACGGCGGTTATCCTCTTGACCAGAATATTTACCAGTCGGTAAAGGGAATGACAGCGGCTGAAGCTACGGTCAAAGATGGCGGTGTTATTATAATGATATCAAAGTGTAACGACGGACACGGTGGCGAGTCTTTCTATCATCAGCTTGCCGATGATAATGACCTTGATAAGATAATGTCGGGTATTCTCGCCAAAGGCAGGAACGAAACACTCCCCGATCAGTGGGAAGGGCAGATACTTGTACGCATTTTGCAAAAGGCTACGGTTATCTTCGTCTCCGACGCCCCCGACAAAATGATAAGCGATATGCACATGATACCCGCACACAGCGTAGGCGAAGCACTTGTAAAGGCAAAAGAAATCATTGGCAAAGACAGTCCGACAATAACCGCCATACCCGACGGAATTTCGGTAATGGTGGTGGAAAAATAAAAGATATGAAAAACGATAAAACATTACTTTACCAGCTTACCGAAACAAGTCCCTTTATGATGTCCTTTGTTATAGTCACCAAGCAGGACAACGTCATAGTTGTAGACGGAGGGCGTGAGGAGGATATGCCGCTTCTTAAAGAATACGTGGGCGGCAGACATATTTCGGCGTGGATACTTACCCACGCCCACGTAGACCATATCAGCGGATTTGTCTCGGAAATGAAGAAAAACAAATGTGCCGATTTCGATATCGAGCGTGTTTACTACAATTTTCCTCCCTATAATATAATAGAGGAACACGACGTGCCCGATTATGACTATTACTGTCGTGAGCTTAACGAAACTCTTCCGAGTTTTCTTGAAATCGAGCCGCTTCTTGGCGAAAAAGGGCATATTACAAAACAGGGCGAAAGTCTAACCGTGGACGAGTGCAAAATTGATTTTCTGTTTTCGTATCATCACGGGCTTAACGCCAATCTTATGAACGATGCTTCATTGGTCTTCAAGCTTGTGACCGATAACACAAGTGTGCTGTTCTTGGGCGACCTCGGTCCTGATGGCGGAGACGTGCTTTTCAGAGAGTCGAGACACTTACTGAAATCCGATATGGTTCAGATGGCTCATCACGGACATATGAACGTAAGTATGGAGGTCTATGCCGAAATTATGCCAAAAGCCTGCTTCTGGTGTGCTCCAAAATGGCTTTATGAAGAAGAAGAGGTGCCCAAATATCTTGCCGACGTGGAAAAACTTACCCGTATGAAAAGAATAAGAATGTACGGCACGGCGGTTACGCGAAAGTGGATGGATATTTTAGGCGTTAAGACGCACTATGTTTCGGGAGAGGGAACTAATTGCGTGGAATTGTGACAAATTACTTGACATTGACGAAAAAATAAAGTATAATAACTTTGGTAAAAAAATTCCATAAAGGAGAAATTAAAATGTACAGAATAGGTGTTGACCTTGGCGGAACAAATATCGCGGCAGGTCTTGTTGATGAAAATTACAAAATAGTTTGCAAAAAGAGCATTCCCACAGGCGCTGAGCGCGACGGTGAGCTTATCGTTGCCGATATGGCGGCGCTTTGCCTTGACGTGTGCAAGGAAGCAAACGTTGATATTAAGGATATTGTTTCAGTGGGTATCGCAACTCCCGGTATCGCAAACCACGACACGGGTGTTGTGGAGTATGCC
>JAFTLM010000154.1 GCA_017455945.1 Clostridia bacterium
CCAGATGCCAGAGTATGAGGACAATCTTCTTGGCAAGTTCGACATTGGAGAAGGCAGCACTCAGCTTGACCTTTCCGCACTTCAGGGAAAACTTACGGGCGAGTATTTCACGCTTGTTTTCAGAACGGAGAACCATACTTTCTACGAAGATTTTGACAGCTATCCTGTGGGAACTAAGTTCGTAGACGGCACAAGCGGAGGCGATAACAACGTAGCTGATACAACAGATTCTTCAAAACTTCATTATCACTCATTCTTTGACACGGTATACAACACATCCCAAAACACGGTTATTACCAGACGAAACGGTGACATTTCAGACCGCAAGGTAATATCCGACGGTGAAAACAATATGCTCAGAGTTGTTACGGCAGGCAGTGCGACTTGGGGCGGCAAACTCAAGTTCTATAACTCTGTGAACGACAGCCTCATAACCAAAGATTCTGACATTGTAGGTAAAACATTAAGATTTACCGCAAAGGTAAAGCTTGATACAAGTGCAACCAATCAGTCTTCCACATCGGGAATCAAGGTTGATATTGCGGCTTATACTTCCTATACTCAGAACGCACTCAGCGAGGTCGACACGGCAAATTACACCGCACTTTCCTCCGATTGGACTACCCTTTCGGTAGATTACACCGTTTCGGCAGACGATATAATGGAGCCTTTGACAAGTAGCGGAAAGACCAACTACTCGTACCCCATATTTGGCTTGTCATTTAATGACAATGACGGTTCAGCATCTAACAAATACCTTGTTGATGACCTTACCGTTGTTGAGGTAGTTGACGGTGAGGCTGTAGGCGATGCAATATTCGGTTCACGCGAGGCATATTCCAAGGACGTTCGCTTTGTAAGTGCACTCAACGGAAACGTAACAATTCTTGAAACCAACGTATCTTCTTCCACAACGGGTGACGTATTCAGCTTTATTGACGGAATGGAAACTCATTCCCTTCTCACAGTCAAGAACGGAAATCTCGTCTTTGGCGACACTGTTCTTTGCGATGAGGACGGAAACGATTACGTTCTTGGAGATAAGAATATCAAGGTTGTTGCTATCTATGACGATACAAAGGGTACGGTAAGATTTGCCATAGGCGATTATCTTGCTTACTACAAGGACGCTGAGGGCGAAATCCACGCCACCTACGAGCATCTCGTAATTGACGGCGGAATCAGCGAAAACACTTCTTTGGGTACAGCAAATGCAACCCTTACGAAGCTTAACAAGCTGACATCCGAAATTATCGGCTCTCAGACTCACGCTCTGGAAAACAGCGTAAGAATCGTTTCGGGTGTTGACACGATTTACTACAACGAAATTGGATTTATGCTTGAGTCCGACGGAGACTGTGAAAAGAAGATCGGATCTACTATCGTTTACTCGTCTGTTGTGGCTGACGATAAAGACGTATTTGCAAAAGATTACGGCTACAATCTTATGTCAGCACTTGCTATAAAAGAGGTCAAAAACGGCGGTGTAATAAAGGTTACTCCATTCCTTCGTGTGGGAACCAATTACATTTACGGTGAGACTGTATTCTACAAGATAACCACGTCAGGCGGAATTTCGATAACCGAGGTTGACGAGAGCGAATTTACCGCTCCCACCAACGCAAACCTTGCTTCCGTAACTGTTGACGGAGAGCCCCTTGTCGGGCTCTCCACCGACAAGCTGAATTATACGGTTGGTGTTGCCGATCCTCTTAGTATGGACATCGTTGCCGTAGCCGAAGAACCCGAGGCAACCGTTGAAATAGCTAAAAACGAAAACACCGCTACAATAACGGTAACTGCTTACGACGGGCTTACAAAGAAGGTATACACCGTTACGGCTTACGAAAAGGTTGAAAGTTCTGTGGTAAACAAAAACGGAGCCAACGCGATAGTTACTTACACCTTTGACGACGGAAACACCGATTCTGCTTCCATAGTGGTAGGTCTTGCGGACAAATACCCCTCGCTTACCGGAAGCTTTGCCTTGATCACCAACAAGCTGGCAACCTTAAGCACAATAGAGGGCGACCCCGATGACGGACTTCTTGAATACGAGTTTGACGAAAACGGCGACTACGTATACACCAAGGATGAAGAAGCTTGGACATACTGGGAAAATCTGTTTGACAACTACGGTGACAGAGGATTTGAGGGTGTCAGCCATACACATACTCACAAGTATATAGGTGAGAATGACAACGGCGGTTCCTTTGTTTACAAGAACACTGCCGGAGAAAGCTTCACTTCCGCAGTATTTCCTATAGGAAACGTTCGCAAAGAGTATTACGCCTCTAACCAGATACTTCGTGAGCTTGGACAAAGAGCTCTTGTAATGGTAGGTGCCGGGCTTACAGCGAACGGATATATGGTAGACTACACCGAAAGCTACAAAAATCTCCCCAAAACTTCGGGTGCTTTTATCGGAAAGAGAAAAACTGTAAACTCTCCCGCAAATCCCGCCGATATGGTCAATCTTGCAAGCGAGTTCTTAAGCGACGATTGCCGTTTCAACGTAAAAGCCTATATGGTTCAGCATTACGCTACATCTGCCACTGCTCCCAAAAACACGAGTGCAACTGATTACAGCAAGGAGGCGTGTATGGCGGCAGGTGTCGGATATTGGACCGACTACATTGACAAGGCGGTTGAAATGGGCGAGTGGGCGGCATTCTGTTTCCACAACGTAAAACCCGACACATACACCGAAACAGGCGGACACTTTGTTTTTGAAAGTCAGGCTGATGCGGTATTCAGCTACACAGAAAATCTTTCCAAAGAAAACAAGGTTTGGGTTGCAAACTTCACCGACGCTTGTCTCTATATGTTCGAACGCTCTACCGCAGAGGTTAATGCGCACATTGCTGACAACGGAAACATAGTCGTTTCGCTTGACGACAAAGAGGACGATGAAATATTCACAATGCCTCTTACTGTAAAGGTTGCTCTTCCCGAGGGCAAGACAGGTGCAAAGCTCGGTGAAACAGAGCTTGTTGCATTTACCGAAAACGAAACCGTTTACGTTTACGTAGACATCGTTCCAGGCAATTCCGCAACTCTCACAGTTGAATAAAAATAAAAAGCTGAATCTTCGGATTCAGCTTTTTTGTTGTTAAATAAATTTTGCCCACTCGTTTTCTTTTGGCGGTTCGGCAGAAAAAGACATTCCTTTTTTATCAAAGGGAGACAAAAATTCTATCTTATGAGAAAACAGGTGTATGTTTTTTCCGCTTGATGCTCCGTAACGGCGGTCGCCGACTATGGGAAATCCGCGAGATGCGAACTGGACTCTTATCTGGTGGGTTCTTCCCGTATACAGCCTTACCTTTACGAGTGAAATTTCTCTTTCGTCAGTCGTTATCTGCCCGACAACACGATATTCAAGCTTGGCTTTTTTTACGCCTTTTCGCTCTCTTTTGACCACATAGGTTTTGTTTTTGATTTTATCGTGATAGAGGAGATCCTCAAATGTCCCGCTTTCTTTGGGGAAGCCTTCAACAACGGCGAGATACTCTTTTTTAAAGTTTTCGTGAGATGCCGTTATCACGGACATTTTTGCCGCCGCCTCGGCATTTTTGGCGTATACCATAACTCCGCCGACCTCCATATCGAGGCGGTGAACTGGATACACCTCACACTTACAAAGTACCGAAAGCTCGTCTACCATATTGGCTCTTCCCTTCTCGTCCTTTTGAGACAGCACACCCGATGGCTTTACCACGAAAATTAAGTTTTTATCTTGATACAAAATATCCATTTTTCTTACAGTTCAAAAAGCTTTATTGCCTTTATCGCACTGCCTTCCTCATATTCACGAACTTCTCCGAGAGCATAAAATCTGCCGCTTTTGGTAGCCATTCGCACACGCTCGCCGACGGGAAAGTCGGTCTTTATTTTCTTTTGATATATCTCACAGCCGTTTCTTGACAGTTTTTCGTAAAACGCCTCTATTCTTACCTCAGGCAAAGAAGAAAAAAGCTCTTCTATGGGGGCAAGCAGGGCTTGGCGCTCGCTGTCCGACATGGTTTCAAGCTCGTCAACGGTAACGCTTTTTTCTATGGAAAAGCCTCCCGCCTCACGGCGTTCAAGCTCTGCCATCACTCCGCCGCAACCAAGTCTTGCACCTATATCGGCACAAAGCGTTCTTATATATGTTCCCGATGAGCAATGCACGTCGAGTGTATAATCTGTGTTCACTTCTGTGGGGGCAACATTCATTGAAAAAACGGTAATATCACGGGCTTGGCGTTCCACCGTCTTTCCCTCTCTCGCCAGGTCAACAAGTTTTTTTCCGTCCACCTTTAACGCACTGTACATAGGCGGAATCTGCTTGATATTTCCCACAAACTCGGCACATGCAGTTTGGACAGCTTCAAAATTTGGGATATTGTCGCTCTGAGACAGAATATTTCCGGTAATATCCTCCGAGTCGCTGGTAAGTCCGAGGCGAAGTGTTGCTCGGTATTTTTTGCTGTCACAAACAAGGTACTCCGACGCCTTTGCCGCACGTCCTACAAGCACCACAAGAACTCCCGTGGCAAGAGGATCCAGCGTTCCCGTATGTCCCACACGTTTTGTCCCGTAAAGTCTGCGGATTTTATTGACGATATCGTGGGAGGTTACGCCCTTGTGTTTATTTACGACAAGAACGCCGCAGGGCTCATTTTTTAAAGTTTCGGACATAAGCACCTCAAAGAATTATTTCGTCAAGCGAACGCTTGGGAACACGGTGGTTTCCGTCAGCGTCGCGATAGTACGAACTTCCGTTTTCTCCTATAGGTTCAACAATTATCTTCTCGTCAGGCTTACCGAGCCCAAGAACAAGCGATGGTACCACGCCTTCGGGCAATTTAAGTGCTTCCGCGACTTTAGACGGATTAAAATTGCCTATCATACAGCCGCCAAAGCCCGCCTCCACAGCCGAAAGCATAACTGTCTGTGCGGCAATTCCAACGTCCTTATCAAAAATACTTTTATCGCTGACATTTTTATCTGTACAAATTACTACATATGCAGTTGGAGCGTGCCCTTTAGGGGGGATTTCATAATCCTTGAGCAGTGCAGCCCACTTTGTAAGAGAAAGCATTGTATCGCACTCATCTTTTGTATTACATATTCTGTATTTAAGAGGCTGGAGATTTACGCTTGACGGGATAAGTCTTGCGTTCTCAACAAAGCCAACGAGTGTTTCGCGGTCTATTTTTATGCTCTCGTCAAAGCTTCTGTAGCTTCGCTCTTTTATCATCAGATCCTTAATCATCATTCTTCTCCTTGCGGAATATTACTTTTGCCGAACATATCGGGAAACCTTGAGACGAGAAGTTCGCCTCATATTCGGTCATTACGTTACCCTCATTGTACTCGGAATTGTGAAGGTCACGTGTAAACCAAACCACTTCAAGTCCACACGCCTCAAACTCGTCAAGACTGAAGTCAAACAGTCCCACGTTATCGGTTTTCAGCACAAGAACACCGCCGTCTTTAAGCAGTTTTCTGTAAAGCTCAAGAAAGGTTCTGTAAGTAAGTCTGCGTTTTGCGTGACCTGCCTTGGGCCACGGGTCGCTGAAATTAAGATAGATTCCGTCGGCACAGCTATCGGGAAACCACTCGGAAAGATTCTTTGCGTCACCTATTATAAATCGAAGGTTATCGGGGC
>JAFTLM010000155.1 GCA_017455945.1 Clostridia bacterium
AGATGACGACGATTCTCTGAGCGGTCAGTTTGGTTATTGATATGGCGGTTCTTGAAAGAGAGCTTGAAAAAGCCACCGTAAAGGGCGGAGGCGAGCGTTTCGTTTGCTTTGTCTGTACGGGGAATACCTGCCGTTCGCCAATGGCGGCGGCTGTGTTTAACAATATGTCGCTGGCACCCGAGGTCTGCACTATGTGCGATATGGAAAAGCTGCTTAACGCCAAGAATATAAAGGCGTTGTCGGCGGGGCTGGCGGCGTTCGGAGAGCCGATTTCGGAAAACGCCGTCAAGGCTCTTGAGGAGGCGGGGATTCCTTCCACGCCCAAAAACGACTACAAAGGTCATATTTCCTGCGGAATAGAGCTTGACGTTATGCAGAAGTGCGAGCTTGTGGTGGGGATATCCTCCTCTCACGCTGTGCGTCTGATGGCGATGTTTCCGCAGTTCGCCTCAAAGATAACCTGTATGCCCGAGGACATTCCCGACCCCTGGGGCGGAAGCCTTGAGGATTATAAAGAGTGTCTTGCGAAGATAAGCGAGGGCGTCGGAAAGATATACGAGAGCCTATGAGAGAGATAAGATTGGTTGAGGCTTGCCACATCTGTGACATCGCCGAGATAGAGCGGCTTTGCTTTGGAGAGCCCTGGTCTGAGAAGGCGTTGGAGCTGTTGCTCCGCGACGGAAATTTCGGCGTGACGGTGCTTGAGGAGGGCGTGCCGGTGTCCTACGTAGGTGTAATATCGGCAGTTCCCGAGGGCGAGATAACCAACGTGGCTACCCACCCCGATTTCAGACGGCGGGGAATAGCGGGCGAGCTGTTGGAGTTTTTGAAAAAAGAGGCGGCAGACCGTGGAATAGACAGCCTCTACCTTGAGGTCAGGCGTTCTAACGAGGCGGCAAAAAGCCTTTATGAAAAGTCGGGATTTTCGGTTATCGGCGAGAGAAAGGGATTTTACAAGAACCCCAAAGAGGACGCCGTGCTGATGGGGTGGAGAAAAGAGTAAACCGTGAGAACGGGGAGAACGGGAGAACGGGAGAACGGGGGAACGTGTTCCTTTTTGAAAAAAGGAACCGAAAAACTTTTCTGATAGGGGATTTATAATAAAATCTTTTTATAGGGCCCTCAGAACTCACTCGGCGGCTGAACACCGCCTCGTTGGTTTTAATTTAAAATATGCGGGGACGTAGCTTTGAGGCTATGTCTTTGCGTCAGGAGAAGACATGTACATACTTGGACTTGAGTCCTCATGCGACGAGACCTCTGCGGCTGTCGTGGAAATGAGTGAGGGCGTAAGAAAAATAAAATCGAATATAATCGCTTCGCAGATAGACACCCACCGTCTTTACGGAGGCGTGGTGCCCGAAATTGCGTCGCGCGCACACATAGAGGCGATATCAAGAATAACCTACGAGGCACTTGAGACGGCGGGAGTTAAGCTTGAGGACATCGGTCTTGTGGCTGTTACCTCTCACCCCGGGCTTATCGGCGCGCTTCTGGTAGGTGTCAATTTTGCAAAATCGCTTGCCTATGCAAACAAAATTCCTCTTGTGGGGGTCAACCACATCAAGGGGCATATAGCCGCCAACTATCTGGCTTTTTCGGAGCTGGAGCCCCCCTTTACCGCCCTGGTGGTTTCGGGAGGTCATACCTCGATTTACGACGCGGAGAACTACACTTCCTTAAAGGAAATCGGCGGCACGAGAGACGACGCGGCGGGCGAGGCGTTTGATAAAATAGGACGTGTTATCGGACTTCCGTACCCTGCGGGGGCGGCTATGGATAAGCTTGCCTGCGAGGGGGGCAAAAACGCGGTGGCACTTCCTTCTCCCGCACTGGCGGGCGACACTCTGGACTTTTCGTTCAGCGGAATAAAGACGGCGGCACTTAACTACCTCAACTCGGCAAAGCAGTCGGGTGCAGAGGTGAACAGAGCCGACCTTGCGGCGTCTTACACCGAAAAAATAGTGTCGGCTATAGTAAAAAAGACCGAGGCGGCACTTTTGAGGAGCGGCTCAAAGAAGCTTGCGGTGGCGGGCGGAGTTGCCGCCAACTCGCACCTGAGAGCGGCACTTGAAAAAATGTGCAAAAAGCAAGGAGCGGAGTTCTACGTTCCGCCTATCTCGCTTTGCGGAGACAACGCGGCAATGATAGCGGCGGCGGGGTACTATAAGTACCTTGACGGCAAGACCGCCGACACTTCGCTTAACGCATCGGCACTGGACTGAAAAAGTTGTCAAGAGTTTTTTGAAAAATTAATTTTGGGGCGAAAAAAGCATCGTCAAAATAACCAAAAAGTCGGTGGCTATTGGCTTTGAGACGCTTTTGAGTTGTCAACAGAAGTTATCAACAGGCTGTTGATAACTTTGCGAAAATCTGTTGATAACTTAAAAAATAGCCTGTGAGAAAGTGCGGAAATCAAGATAAATCAAGCATCTTTGAGAAAAAGATGATAAAAAATGTCGCATTTTAGCGAAATTTCGGGTGTTGATAAATGAAATTCCATTAAATGTAAACCTGAAAAGTTTGTAGGAATACACAAAAAATGAAGAGAAAATCGAAGGACGATTGGGAGATAAATTATGAAAAACAGCGGAAACAATCAGTTTGCTACGGGGGCGGGAAGAAACAACCGCGCAACACCGTCTGATTCGGTGATAAAGAGACTTCCCAGATACTTCAGATATCTGAGAATACTTATGAGAAACGGCATTTCGAGAATAAGCTCAAACGAGCTTTCCAAGATGATGAACGTGACGGCGTCCCAGATACGCCAGGACCTTAACTGTTTCGGCGGATTTGGTCAGCAGGGTTACGGATACAACGTGGAATACCTTTATGCAAAAATATGCGACCTGCTGGGCGTGGGTGCCGGGCTTTGTTCTGTTATTATCGGAGCGGGCAACCTGGGCAGGGCGATAGTCAGAAGCAACATGTTTGACAAGCGAGGCGTGGAGATAATAGGAATGTTTGATATCAACCCCGTGCTTGTCAATCAGAAAATCGAGCACGTTGACGTGTACGCAATGGAATCTCTTGACGAGTTCTGCAGAAATAACAGGGTTGATTTTGCAGTGCTTACGCTTCCCAAGGAGAGTGCCCAGGAGGTGGCTTCACGCCTTATGGGGCGTGGGGTACAGGGCGTTTGGAACTTTACGGGGCAGGAGCTTGAGCTGGGAGAGGGTGCCATTGTTGAAAACGTACACCTTGGCGACTCGCTGATGACACTCTGTTACAGAGTATACGCGGACCAAAGCGAAAATTGACGGGAGAAGAGAATGAAGATATATTTTGAGTACGGCAGAAGTGCGTTTGCACTTCCCGCAGTTTCCAAAAAATTGCTTGCGAGAGCGGGAAAAACCGAGCTGAAGCTGCTTGTTTGTCTTGCCTCGGTTCCCGAGCTTTGCGAAAAATACGACGAGCTTGCCGACGGCTTGGCACAGGAAATCAAGGTGTCCAGAAGTGCTCTTGACAGTGCCCTCAGCTTTTGGATCGGTGCCGGGATAATTTCCAAAGAGAGGGATGACGGTACGGCGATACCTGCCGAAGAGACAGCGGTAAGCGAGAAGCTTGTGCCCGCCGAGGAGGAGCCGCCAAAGCGAAGCCGTGTGACCGAGCTTCCTCAGTACACGGGCGACGAGTTTACAAAGGTAATGGAACGCCGCGGCGAGCTGTCGGGGCTTATAGAAGAAGCGCAAAACGTGCTGGGCAAGGTTTTCAACATCACCGAGACACAGTTGCTTGTCAGCATTTCGGAGGGGCTGGGACTTGACGACGAGTACGTGCTTGGTCTGCTTGCTTATTGCAAACAGATAGGCAAGGCGAATCTGCGATACGTAGAGAAAATCGCCTGCTCGTTCTACGACAAAGGTATATGCACCGCAAAACAGCTTGAAGAATATTTGCGTACAGCCGATATGCTGGCTTCCGCCGAGAGCAAGATACGCAAGATATTCGGAATAGGCGACCGTGCCTTTACGTCAAAAGAAAGCAAGTACATAAACGATTGGATAACGGTTTACAAATTTGACTTCGAGGTGATAAAGCTGGCTTACGAGGATACGGTGAACGCCACCTCCAAGCCTTCTATGAGCTACGCAAACAAGGTGCTTGAGAGCTGGTTTGCGGAGGGATACAAGAGCGTTTCCGACGTGGAAAAATCCAAGGAAAAGAAGAAGGGCAGCCGTGAATCTGCACAGGCTACCAGCTTTAACGTGGACGATTTCTTCAACGCCGCAATAAACAAGGGCTTTGGAGAGGACAAGCAGGGAGGTTAAAAGTGGGATACAACAGAAAAAATCTTAAAAGAATAAAAGAGGAATACTCCACAAAGCACCTGGTTGCCGAAAGAGAGGCTGAAATCAAACGTCGGGAGCTTCACGCAGAGCTTCCGCAGCTTGCCGACATAGATAAAAAGCTGTCGGGCGTGGGTGTGGAGCTTATGGGAGTGGCTTTGTCGGCGGGAGCCGACAAGGAGGCACGCTTTGCCGCACTTCGCTGTGAGACGGATGCGCTCAACAAAAAGCGAAACGAATTGCTGGTGGCGGCGGGATATCCCGCAGACTACACCGACGTGAAATACGAGTGCGAAAAATGTTCGGACTCGGGCTACGTGGGTATAAAGATGTGCGACTGCATGAGAGAGGCTTTGGTTATGGCGGGCTATGAAAGCTCGGGAATTGCTCATCTTCTGAGAACCCAGACCTTTGAGAATTTTTCGCTTGACTATTACAAGGCAAAGCCCGAAAGCTATGCGATGATGGAAAAGATATTCGGCTACGTGAAGAATTACGCCGAGAATTTTGAAAGCGGAAAATCGGAAAACATCGCGATGTTTGGCGGTACGGGACTTGGAAAAACGCATATTTCAAGTGCTGTTGCCAAAAAGGTTATCGAAAAGGGAAACGACGTCTTTTACGTGACGGCGGTGGGTATGGTTTCGGATTTTGAGGCAGAGCAGTTTGGCTCAGAGCATATGGCAAAGGGTGAGCTGACCGACAGATATTTCGATTGCGATCTTCTCATAATCGACGACCTGGGAGCCGAGCTGTCCAATCAGTTTACGGTTTCCTGCCTGTACAATCTGCTTAACGTGAGAATAAACCGCCGCGCGGCGACAATTATAAGCACGAATCTTACTCAGCAGGAGCTTTTTAAGAAGTACAACGAGAGAATTACCAGCCGAATCATCGGCGAGTTCCGCATTCTGCCCTTTACGGGAACCGACATAAGAATGCAGAAAATAAAAGGCGGTAAATGAGAAAAACGACGGTGTTAAACCGTCGTTTTTCTTTTTGTGAACCTATATTCACAATAAAGGGGCTGTCCTGAGACAGCCCCTTGTTGTTGGGTTATTCGCTTTTTCCTGCGTCCACCATACCCTCGGCGAAAATATACGCCACCAGCACGCCTATTGCAGACACAAGACCGGTTATTTGCCCCGTGGTCATTTCATCGATGCCGAACATCGCCGCAAGCGATACGGCAACGCCCACAACGGCACTCCAAAGCTTTCTGCTTGAAAGCTTTCTTTTTATATTGTCCGATATTTTCATTTTACCTCCTGTCCGACGAAAACACGCAGGATTCAAGAAGCGATATTCGGCGTTCCTGCTCGACTATCTGCTTTAAGAATCCGGAGTTCTTTTTCGCCTGTCCCTCCATAAAGTGTTTCAGTTGCTTTACAGCCTCCTCAAGCGAGGAGAGTGCACGCCCTACCTTGTATGCGATGCCCAGCACCGCCAGCACGGAGGTTATCGGAGCTACAAATTCAGTCAAAAAATCCACGCTCGTTCCTCCTTGTGATTTATCTGTTCGGGCATATTTTATCACAAAAAAGAAATTTACGCCTGACCGATTTGTGTCAGTATTTTATTTGCCGTTGTTCCGCCAGCTTTTGGGCGACACGCCCGTTCTGCCCTTGAACGCGCGGTAAAAGGTGGTAAAATCCGAGTAGCCGCAAGCCTCGGCAATCTCGCCCACCGCCTTGTCGGTGGTGGAAAGCAAGAGCTTTGCGTACTCTGTTTTGCAAGAGGTTATGTAGCTGTGGGGCGTCTGCCCGTAGGCGCGCTTGAAAACGCGGATAATATAGTCGGGCGAATAGGAAAACCTGGTGGCAATATCCGATATATCAAGCCTTTCGGTGTAGTGTTCGGAAATGTATCCGTGTATCTTTTCAGCAAGCAAAAGCCCGTCGTCGGTGCGTCGGTTGTCCTCAAGCAAAAGCCAAAACAGCTCGTAAAACTGCCCCGAAATGCGAATATACGGCGTGTTTCGGCTTTTCATATCCTCGCACAGCTTTTCGGCAATTCGGTAGATTTTTTCAATGTTGAACCTTCCTTTTACGGGCAGAGCGTGAATACCGTCTTCGCACCACTCGCCCTTAAAATGAAAATAGATATATCGCGCGTTGTCCGACGGACGCAACGCACTCTGCAAGAGCCCGCTTTTCTGGATATAGTAGTCGCCTGTTTCAAGTATTGTTTCCACGCCGTTTTCGGTAAAATACAGTCTGCCGCCAAGCATAAGAATAAGTACGTCCTCGCGTGCTACTCTGGTAACGTGAAGCTCGTTTTTGACAAAGCTTTTGAAGTTGCCGAATAAGCACTCGGCACTCTTGTTTAAATCAAGATACATTTTCTCACCTCTCCGTCTTTCGCCATAAGTTTAGCATACGCCTGTGCTTTTTTCAACAGCACTTGGAGAGTTAGTCGATTTTTGCAATATACCGTGCGGTTTTTGCAATTGAATATTGCACCGTCGGAGCTTATAATGAAAACAAATAAAGCATCTGTACCGCAAAGTGAAAAGGAGTTATTATGAAAACAAAAAACATTTCCTTTGATAAGATTAAACTTACGGGCGGTTTTTGGGCAGAAAAGCAGGCGCTTATCCGCAACGCCGCAATTATGACGGTGTACGATCGCTTCAAGGATACGGGAAGAATAGACGCCTTCAAATGCGACCGGAAAGAGGACGAGCCTAAAAGACCTCACTTTTTCTGGGATTCCGACGTGGCAAAATGGATAGAGTCGGTGGCATACCTGACACGGCTTGAAAAGGCTCCCGAGCTTGAGGCTCTCGCCGACGCGATAATCGACAACGTGGAGAAAAATCAGTCCGATGACGGATATTTCAACATCTACTACACCGTGGTAAAGCCGGGCGAACGCTTCACCAACCGCAACAATCACGAGCTTTACTGTGCGGGTCACCTGCTTGAGGCGGCTATAGCCTACAAGGAAGCCACGGGCAAGGACAAGCTCTACAACTGTATGCTGAAGTACGTTGACCTTATTGAGCGTGTGTTTATGATTGAAAACTCTGCCGAATTTACCACCCCGGGACACGAGGAGCTGGAGCTGGCACTCATAAAGCTTTACGACTGTTCGGGTGAGGATAGATATCTGAAGCTGGCACAGTTCTTTATCGACAAGCGCGGTGCCAACGACAAGGATACTCCCAATCTTGAAAAGAACGGTTGCGGGTACCACATCGGGTACTTCCAGGACCAGGCTCCCATAAGAGAGCAGACCACCGCGGAGGGTCACGCGGTTCGCCTTTGCTACCTCTACATCGCAGTTGCCGACACGGCTTACCGCATAGGCGACGAGGGATTGAAAAACGCGGCTCGGGCGGTTTTTGACAACATCGTAAGCAAGCGTATGTACATAACGGGAGGAGTTGGCTCCACACCCAACGGAGAGGCGTTTGAGCGTGACTACGAGCTTGACAATCTTGTCGCTTACAACGAGACCTGTGCAACCCTTTCGCTGGCACTTTTCGCCCACAGAATGCAGGAGCTTTTCGACGATGCGAAATACGCCGATATCGCTGAGCGTGCCATGTACAACGGATTTATCTCGGGAATGTCGCTTGACGGGAAGAGCTATTTTTATCAAAATCCCATGAGAATAGACCTCCACTCCCACAAACGCAAAATGGGCGGCAGATTCAAGATAGAATACCCCATAACCGAAAGGGTTTCGGTGTTCAACTGTTCCTGCTGTCCTCCCAACATCACAAGATTTATTCCATCTGTCGCAAATTTCCTCTATACCCTTGACGGCAACACTCTGCGTGTAAATCAGTTTATGGAGAGCGAAGGCGAATTTGAAGGAATCAAAATCAGTCAGAAAACAAACTACCCCTTTGACGGCAGTGTTGAGATAACCTACGGCGGCGAGGAAAAGACGCTTGCTTTGCGTTTGCCCTGTTGGTGTGACGGCTATAAGCTTCGCAAAAACGGCAGGAGAATCAAGCCCGAAAACAAGAACGGATACCTCCTTGTAAGCGTTAAGGGCGGAGACAAGCTTGTTTACGATATGGAAATGAAGCCCACCTTCAACTTCGCCAACCCCAGAATCGCTTCCGCCGTTTCAAGAGTTGCCGTTTCCGTCGGCCCGTTGGTGTATTGCGTTGAGGGCATCGACAACCCCGACTTCACCTCCGACAAGTGCGGTCTTGACAACCTGAGGATAAAGCTTGACTCAAAGCTTGAAATGGGATTTGATACCGATTTGATGCTTCCCACGGTTTCTGCTTGCGCAACCTACGTAAAGCCTATGGATGCTCTTTACACGAGAAAAGCCCCCGAGGTTGGGAAAACGAAGGTGAAATTCATCCCATATCACGCTTTCGCCAACCGCGGAGCCTCCGATATGCAGGTCTGGATGCTGTTTTAATTTGCAAATTTCAAAAAAGAGGCTGATTCATTAAGGACAATATGCACAAATGAAGGAATAAAGAAAGGCTCCCTTGTGTAAAGGGAGCTGTCGCGAAGCGACTGAGGGATTGTTTACGTACTATTTTTGCGTTTTTACAACCCCTCCGCCTCGTTCCTCGGCACCTCCCCTTACACTGAACAAGTCCGTTAAAAACGGACAATAGACAAAAGCCCCCTTGATGTGGTAGAATAAAGATACCATATCAAGGGGGTAACTGTATGCCAAGGAAATATCAACACACAAAAGAACTATTGCCACAAATCAAAAAGATGTTA
>JAFTLM010000156.1 GCA_017455945.1 Clostridia bacterium
GAAGGCTCAATCAAACACGCCTAATTTTATTGAGAGCAAAACAAGAACCTATTCCGATCTTAAAGATATTGATAAATACTGCAATGCTTCCGACATCAAGCTTGACAAATTCGGCGGAATGATAATCGAAGACATGAAGCAGGACGCAACCGGATATTTCTATTCCAAGAAAATAAACAACCGTTGGTGGCTTATTGACCCCATCGGATATCCTTATTACATTCTCGGTCTTGACGTTCTTCAATACTCTTTCGCAAAATCTCAGATTCAGCGTGAAACAATGCTCAAAAAGTACGGCTCGGCGGAAAAATGGGCAGAATACACCACAAAACATCTTAGAACCGACCTTGGTTTTACTGCTGCATCACGTCCGTCTCCTGAGATACTCACTACAGAGGATCCGCTTCCCGTACAGAAGTTTTTGAGCTTTATGTCCACATACGGACGCAAAAAAGGTATAAACAACTCAAATTCCGGTAGTACAACTTTCTCCGAAAACAATACTATGCCTGTTTTTGATCCCGAATTCAGTAAGTATGCCGATGAGTACGCAAAAGAGCATGTGACGGAGCCAAACAACCCGCACATCATAGGCTATTCTCTTGACAACGAGCTTCCTATGGATGCAATTATGCTTGACAATTACCTTACTGTAGACCCCACAAAAGAAGTAAATTATTATTCCTATGCTACGGCGTGGACTTGGTTGATAAAAGAGACAGGCAAAGAAAACCCTGATGTAAACGATATCACCGACGAAATGCGTGACAAATTTCGAGGTTTCATATGGAACAAGTACTTTGAGGTTACTGTTGCAGCTTTCAAAAAATATGATTCCAATCATATGATTATAGGTACCCGTTTCCTTACTGTTGCGGCTACCTCAAAATGGGTAATGAGAGTTGCCGGTCACTATCTTGATGCTATTACGATAAACTGGTATGGTCAATGGACACCTGATGCTGATAAACTTGAATATATATCTAAAAATGCAGACAAGCCCTTTATCGTCACGGAATTCTATGCCAAAGCAGGAGACTCCGAAGGCAATCTTGCAAACCGTTCCGGTGCAGGATTCTACGTAGAAACACAGCAAGACAGAGCCGATTACTACCACAACTTCACTCTCCGTATGCTTGAATGTCAAAACATGGTGGGCTGGTACTGGCTTCAGTATATCGACAACGACCCCAACAACGGAATTGGCGACCTCTCAAGCCGCGACTCCAACAAGGGTATTGTTTCCAACACTCACAACGAGTACACTGTCCTCACATCATCTATGGCAGAGATAAACAAAAACATTTATAAGATAACTCAATACTTTGATAAAAAATATTCAGAATAAGGAGATACATTATGGCTACTTTTCATATAAGATATCCCGGCGGTCTTGCCAAAGCCCTGACTTTCAGCTACGATGACGGAGTTGAGCAGGATATTCGCCTTGTAGAGATTTTTGACAAAAATGGGGTTAAAGGTACATTCAACATTAATACCGGCTCTTTTGCAGAAGAAGGAACCGTATACCCCAAAGGACACGTACACAGAAGAATGACCAAAAAGCAAACTTATGAGCTTTTTGCCAATTCGCCTCACGAAGTTGCGGTACATACGCTTAATCATCCCTTCCTTGAGCAGTTGCCTACCAATATGGTGATCAATGAGGTAATTAACGATAGAAAAAATATTGAAGAAATGTTCGGTACAATAGCCCGAGGAATGGCGTATCCTTTTGGCACCACATCCGACGATGTTGTAAACGTCCTCAAAGATTGCGGTATCGTTTATTCCAGAACCACAAAGGCTACGAACTCATTCGAGCTTCAAAAAAACGATTGGTTACGACTGGCAGCTACCTGTCACCACAAAGCTTCCAATCTTGATGAGCTTGCCGACAAGTTTATTAACGAAAAACCAACGCGTGCTCCCTGGCTGTTTTACGTTTGGGGACACTCTTATGAATTTGAAAGTGACAACAACTGGTATGTTATCGAGAATTTCTGCGAGAAAA
>JAFTLM010000157.1 GCA_017455945.1 Clostridia bacterium
AAATACACAGTGGATTTTTTTGGCGCAGGAATAGGAGGGATTGAACCGCTCACGATAGAATCGTTCGATACTGCAAAAACGTACACCGCCGTTTATACGGGTGAGAAGGTCTACGACGAGGTTACGGGAACAACAAATTCGGTTTACAAGTGGACATAATGAAATTTTTACGAAAGGATGTTATTTATGAAATCGACAATTAAAAAATTTATCTGCGCGGCGCTTGCAGCCGCCACGGCAATCACAATTATATGCGCAGGCTTTACAACGGCTTTTGCCGAGACTGCACATAAGTATATAAGCATTGAAATCGACAGCGAAACATTCAGGGATTTTGATAAGATGTTCTGTTATATTTACGACCTGACCGATGAGACGGAAGTCGCCAAATGGGGTTCAAAAAAGGGTGCGATGACAAAGGACGTTGACTCGGATATTTGGCGCTTTGACCTTGACGAACACGAAATTGAGCTCAATCCCGAGCACAAGTACACCGTTGTATTTTCATCCGACTGGAAGGCGCAAACCGAGGTGCTGACAATTTCTTCCTACGACAGCGCAAAGGACTATACCGCGGTTTTCTCGAACATTCTGACGTGGAAAAGCTTTAGTTTTATTCCAGAATTTAAGTATATCTGGGCAGGCGAAACGCTTAACCGCGCCGCCTACAGCGACATTAACAGCGACGGCAAGGTTGACGTTATCGACGCGGCAGTTATCCAAAAATACACTTCCGGCAGGACTGAGCTCAACGATGAGCAGCTTGCGGTGTCCGACGTAAACGCCGACGGCACGGTTGATATCCTCGACGCGGCTGAAATTCAAAAGTACGCCGCGGAGTAAGGTTGAAAATATATTAATTAAGGCGGACTTTGATTAGTCCGCCTTTTTATATGAATATAGGTGGGAGAAGGTTGTATCCGAATCCACCTTCTCACCGTTTGGTGGGAGAAGGTTGAGCTTCTGCTTTACAAAACTTCTAACACGCCACTTATGGCGTGTTAAGTGGGAAACCGCGCGTTTACCGCTCTCCCTAAGAACAGTCCACCGGACTGTTCTTACCCGCCTGCGGCGGGCACGGTCGCCTTCGAATCCACCTTCTTTTCAGCATAAAACAAAAGGGGCTGTGAAGAAATGAAGTTTTAAGCTTCGTTCTTCGCAGCCTCTCTATTTATTTGTGGATAAGTATAATAAATGTTGAAAAAAGGTATAGTTCCCCTTACCCCAAAAAGTAATTGTTGAAAACTTATGCAGCTTTTTGGAGTCTGTTTAGCTTGTTATGAAATTTGTGGAGATTAAAACCGATAGAAACAAGATAAATCTCCAGTTTAACCTTCAACTTACCCTTTCTCACCAATCTTTTGTACCACCGGTCATATTTCATCACACCGAATGCACCTTCAGCTTGTATAGAACGATTCATCCTGAGCAGTGCTCCGTGTATGCTTTCGAGGTTGCCTAAAACCTCTCTGTGCATAGATGTCAATTCTTCGTTAAGGCTGATTGTTCTGTTTTTATCGGTCTTTTTGCATTGTTCCGCATATGGACAGCCTTTGCAATCCTCGCAAACGTATATTTCTTCCTGTCTGCCGTATTTGTTGTTCTTAACAGGCTTTCTGTATGAAAATATCATCTTTTTGCCATTAGGACATCTAAGACTTCCATCATTATCAATTTTAAAATTGACTGCCCTAAACGGATTGTTGCGATACTTTTCATCCTCTGTTTCTTTTTTGAACATCGGGAACTTCATAAACTTTTCCATTCCGTGTTCCTGACAATAGATGTAGTTGTTGTAAGAACCATAGCCCGCGTCAGCTGTCGGATATTTTGGATAAAAGCCGTAAATATCTTTGAACTTTTCCATTAAAGGCTCAAAGCAATCCATATCGCTTCTAAAATGATTGACATCTACTACCGCGATATATTCGTCAGCTACGCCAATCTGGACATTGTATGCAGGCAGAAGCTGATCGTTGCCCATGTAGTCACGCTTCATCCTCATAAATGTAGCTGATTTATCTGTTTTTGAATAACTGTTCCTGTCATCTCCGCAAACGTTGAGCTTTTCAACGTATTCACTGAGTTTGTCCCGATACTCAGTTAATTTCTCGTAGTTGCGTTGTTCTGCAGTTTTTCTGTGACCCCTGCCCTGAACAAATTTGCTTTCATCAATATTACAAAGCATTTTGTAGCTTGACAGTATCTCGTCAAGATATTCGGGTACATATTCTGTGTTTGTCTGAATAACAACCCCTGAGTATGACAATTCTGTGTTCATCTTCTCAAATAGCGCTGTTATCTTAGCGAATAATTGGTATCTGTGTTTTTCGGTTGATTTCTTCCATACCCAAGTGTATTTGTTGGCGTTTGCCTCGAATTTGGAACCGTCAATATACAAATGATTTAAATCTACATTGTCTTTTTGTACGATATACGCCATTATTTCTTTGAATATTTCTTCCACGCTGTCACACAGACTTTCGTTTATGAAATTACCAAATGTTTTGTATGACGGCGCTTCGTAATCCATTAGGTACATATATCTGATATTAACATTACATTCATCTTCGAGTTCTCTTAAGGATATGTATCCTTTGTCCATAAAACCAAACAAGATTGTTTTTAACATATTGACCGAATTGTATCCCTTACGACCTACAGTGTAGGTTGTGTTTTTGAGATACTTTGCTATTTCAATCTCCTCCATGATATGGTCAAATGTCATTACCGGATCAGATATTTTTATAAAATCTGAAATAAATACTGGAAATCTTCCTTGTTTTGGACTATACTTATTTATGGTATTTAATGTTTGCTTCACAACTTCATTATACCACAAAAGGCACATAACCGTCACTACTTTCGGTTATGTGCCTTCTTGTTTTTTGGGGGCTATTTTTTCACAGCCCCTTTTGTTGGTGGAGCAGAGTTGAGTAAATCCGAACTTTTACTCAGCTCGTCAAGCGTAAGCGTTTTTGCGCTGTCTTTGTAGTTAAAAAAGAATTCTATCCTGTCATCATACAAAACGACGGAGTTTACAAAGCTGTCCACCAATCTTTTACGGTGCTTGATGTTTTTGGTGTCAATATTTCTGAAACGGTGCAGCCAGAATAAAATCTGTTCCTTTGTCAGCACGGGCTACTTGATG
>JAFTLM010000158.1 GCA_017455945.1 Clostridia bacterium
AGTTTCGCTCACTGCGGTGAGCGACAAGGCTTGTGCAGCCTTGACTCGCACCCACTGGCGTGGGGGCTCTTATGGGTGCGGTGCACACACACCCCTCGCCGCCAAGCTATAATTTAAGCCCGCGTTCTCACACCACTAATTATACCTCTATCGGGCTTTTTTGTCAAGGCGTAAAATCGGGTTGGTTAAGTTGCCCAATAAATTTTTTTCTAATTGTTTAAAAGTGCCAAAAATGCTTTTCACACCTTGCTTTTTTAGTAAAATGTGTTGACTTTCTACCTATATATTTGGTATAATAAACCGAATGGGGATACGCCCCCCGAAAAATATGCTTGGAGGAATTAAAAAATGGCTCAAACAGCAAAAGAACTTCACCTTTCGCCTATTGAAAAGGCTTACGTAAGAGACGGCGCATATGCCGACAAGGGTTGGAGAGCAATCATCAGAGAAAGAGGACTTGACAACAACAACACCGAAGTGTTCTGCTTTAAGAACGGCACACCCGGCTTCGTTCGTTACGTATATTTCACATTCGATATCTCGGAGATAGACGACAGCTTCAAAATCGTCAGATTTCACCCTTCGTTCGTTGCTCTTGACCAGCAGGTTTCTATCTTCTTCAACGTCTACAAGGTAGACGCCGAGGCTTGGGACACCGAAACCGTTACCTGGAACACAAAGCCCGCGTTCGGCGAGCTTCTTGCAGAAAACACAATGGCGGGCGGTCTTTGCTCGGTTGACCTTACAAAGGCTGTTTTCGACGCAAAGAAGAACGGCGAGACCAAGCTTTCTATCGGTCTTAAGGTTATTACCGAGGGAGCCGACGGTGAAAACCGCATCAACCCCAGAACCACAACGCTTATTGCAAGCACTTCCGAAGATACTACTCTCTACACCAAGAAGCTCCGTGCCGATGAGGCTGAAAACAAGGCTGTCTGGGATTGGGCGCAGCAAGTTTACGACGAGTGGTACGAAAGATATCAGATACTTCTTAAAAAGGGCGAAAACGAGGAGCTTTATATCCCCTCCGACCCCGAAGAGCACGTAAAGATCTCCAAGTGCGGCGGTTCGGGCTTCGCAAAGAAGTGGACGATGGATATGATGAACAAGGAGTACCCCACAAGACGCGTTTGCGACCTCAAGGGTCTCGGCGAGTACTCCGACTACTACGCAGAGCAGAAGTTTGACGAGTTCGGCGGTCTTATCGACGAATCCCGCCGCGGCGAGGTTACAGGCTTCTTCTACTCCAAGAAGGTAAACGGCAGATGGTGGATCTTCGACCCCAACGGCTACCCCTGCCACATCAGAGCCGTTTCGGGTGTTGGAATCAACTACCTCGGTTCCCCCAACCAGAAAGAAGCGGCAATCAATATGTACGGCGATGAAGAGGGCTGGGCAGAGGCCACCACGAGACTTCTTCAGGACAAATTTGCTATCTACACTTCCACAGGAAGCAGCCCCGCTCTTCGCGCGGTCAAGAATCCTCTTATCAGACAGATGGGCTCCGGCGGTTGCGTAGGCGCATACGGACGCCACATAGGAACAAACATCTCCAACGGCGGTTCTACCCACTTTGCCGGCAATAACACAATGCCCGTATTTGACCCCGGCTTTATTGATTTCTGTGACGAACAGCAAAAGAAGCTTGAGGCAAACAAGGACGACAAGTACATTCTCGGTTACACCATGGACAACGAGCTTCCCATGGACGCAAATATGCTCTCCAACTACCTTACAATCGACCACACCGACGAGCGTTTCCACTATTCCTACGCTACCGCATGGACATGGCTTATTAACATGACGGGCAAGGAAAATCCCGGTCAGGAGGATATCACTCCCGAGCTTAATCAGCTCTTCAGAGGCTTCGTTTGGGACAGATACTACAACATTGTTACCAAGGCTGTCAGAAAGTACGACCCCAACCATATGCTTCTCGGAACACGATTCCTGCACGGTGTTGTAAAGGCTCCGTGGGTGCTTCGTTTTGCGGCTCTCTACCTTGACTGTATGACAATCAACTGGTACGGACGCTGGGAGATTCCCGCAGAAGAGCTTAACGACGTTGTAAGAAACGCTGACCTTCCTCTTATGATAACCGAGTTCTACACAAAGGCTATCGACTCAGGTCTTGCAAACACCAGAGGTGCGGGCTGGACGGTTCCCACCCAGCAGGACAGAGCAGACTTCTATCAGACTTACACCTTGAGACTTCTTGAGTGCAAGAACTTCATCGGCTGGCACTGGTTCCAGTACATAGACAACGATCCGCATCCCGAAGTAATCTTCAAGGAAGACGGCAAGACCTGGCGCGACCAGTCAAGTATCGACGCCAACAAGGGTATCGTTGACAGCTACCACAAGCCCTATAAGGAGCTTATGGAGGCAATGTACGAGGTAAACAGCAACGTTTACAGACTTATCGACCATTTTGATGCAAAATATGCGAAGAAATAATAAATTTTAAGGAGAAAACCCGATGAAAAAACTAATTGCGTTCGTTTTGGCGTGCATTATGCTTGTTCCCGCACTTGTGGGATGTGCAAACGCACCCGAAACGGCAGAGCTTAAGTACGATGTTATTTCAAACAACGATATCCAAAAGCTCAACACAGAAGAGGCCGTACAGGAAATAACCGTGTACCCCGTTGAGAAGGCTTACACCCGCGGCGGCGAATGGAAGGATATGAACTGGCGCGAGATAATCAAAAAGAGAGGCATCAACCAGAACAACGCCGAGCCTCTCGTGCTCAAGTTCTCGTCGCCCGAGTATATGCGTTACGTGTACTTCACCTTTGACATTTCTGACTTCAACACAATTCCGTATAAAAACGCATTCTTCAAGCCTGCGTTTACATCTGTCAATACAGGCGGTCAGGTTACCTTCAACATCTACAAGGTAAACGCAGACTCCTGGAAC
>JAFTLM010000159.1 GCA_017455945.1 Clostridia bacterium
GAACGATTTCAAGCTTAATATTGAAGCTAACCACGCAACTCTTGCAACACATACCTTTGAGCACGAGCTTGCCGTTGCGCGCATTAATAACGCTTTCGGTTCTATCGATGCAAACCAAGGTGATATGCTTCTCGGTTGGGACACAGACCAGTTCCCGACAAATCTTTACGATACAACACTTTGTATGCTTGAAGTTATCCGTGCCGGCGGATTTACAAACGGAGGTCTCAACTTTGATGCCAAAACGCGCCGCGGATCATTCAAGCCCGAGGATATTGCATACGCATATATCGCGGGAATGGACGCCTTCGCTTTCGGCTTCCGTGCGGCAATGAAAATTATTGAGGACGGAAGAATAGACAGCTTCCGCATTGACAGATATAAGAGCTATAACAGCGGCATAGGTGCCGATATACTTTCGGGCAATGCAACGCTTGAATCACTTGAAAAGTATGCGCTTGAACGCGGAGAGGTTGTTGACGTAGTTGAGTCCGGACGTCAGGAATATCTTGAAAACGTGCTTAATGCGGTTATGTTTGGTTGAGGATAGGGTATGGAAAATATTTGCCTTATAGGTGTTGACGTAGGCACGTCAGCAACCAAAACGGTGGCTTTTGATACTTGCGGAAAAGTTCTTGCGGAATATTCGGTTGAATATCCCCTTTATCAGCCTCATAACGGCTGGGCTGAACAAGAACCCGACGATTGGGCGAATGCCGCCATTATCGGACTTTCTGAAGTAATTAAAGCATTAGACGGCAAAAATGTTGCGGGTATTGGTGTTTCGGGACAAATGCACGGACTTGTTATGTTGGACGAAGAAATGAAACCGATTCGCCGTTCCATAATTTGGTGCGATCAGCGCACCGTTAAGGAATGTGAAGAGATTACAGAAAAAGTCGGCAAAGAAAGACTGTTTGAAATAACCTGTTCACCCGCCTTGACGGGTTTTACCGCATCTAAACTTATGTGGGTCAAGAATAACGAACCCGAAGTGTACGCGAAATGCAAGCATATGCTGTTGCCTAAGGATTACGTAAGATATTGTCTTACGGGAACTCTGTATATGGATTATTCCGATGCCTCCGGAACACAGCTTCTCGATATCAAAAACAGATGCTGGTCAAAGGAAATATGCGATGCTCTTGATATAGATATGTCTATACTCCCAACACTTTGTGATTCTTGTGCTGATTGCGGTAATATTACCGTGGAAACGGCAAAAAAGATCGGTCTTACAGAGGTTTGTCCCGTAGCCGCAGGTGCAGGTGATAATGCATCCGCCGCCGTCGGTTGCGGCGTTGTCGAGGACGGAGACGCCTTTGCTACAATAGGTACAAGCGGGGTGGTTTTCGCTCTCACGGACAAAATAAAACTTGATCCGAAGGGAAGAATACACACTTTTTGCAGTGCTGTGCCGGGCCAGTGGCACGTTATGGGCGTTACCCAGGCGGCAGGGCTTTCACTTAAATGGATAAAGGATAATCTTTGCGTTGATATATCGGAAAACGCAAAGAAAAGGGGAGAGTCAAGCTACGTTGTTATAGACAAAATAGCCGCCGATATACCCATCGGCTCAAACGGCGTGATGTATTTGCCTTACCTTATGGGCGAGCGTACTCCTCATCTTGATCCGTACGCAAGAGGAGCCTTTATCGGACTTGGCGGTGCGAACACCAGAAACGATATGCTTCGCGCAACAATGGAGGGTGTCAGCTTTTCACTTAAGGCTTGCCTTGAAATATTTGCACAGATCGGCGTTGAACCAAATAAAACAGTGCTTTGCGGCGGCGGTGCCAAGAGCTCACTTTGGCGTAATATGCTGACAGACGTTTTCGATACCGAAACCTGTACAAGCTCGTCAACCGAGAGCTGTGCTCTTGGCGCGGCGATTCTCGCCGGAGTAGCTTCGGGAGTATATAAAACGGTAAAGGAAGGCTGTGTTAAATCTGTTTTTGAGAACGACGTGCTTTCACCGAATTCTGAAAGAACGGCGGCATATAAGAAGTATTATTCTATCTACAAAAAAGTCTATCCCGCACTGAAAGAAATTAATATTGAGCTTGTAAACTTATAAAAACTTACGATATGAGTAGTTATATACCTAACATAAAAAGGCAGAGAACGTTTTTCGTTCTCTGCCTTTTATCGTAAAAAAAGATTTTTATCAACAGCAATTTCAACAATTGTGGTAAGCCTTGTTTATTTTAGGTATGGTTTGTTTCTGCCTCCGCTATAGTAACTAAAGTTGTCTGGCTTTTTTATCATTTCTCGGGAAAAAATCAAAAATGCAATAAACGACGGTGTAGGGTTGAAATTATATACGGTTGTGGTTTCATCATCCATTTCAATTTGTGTTTTGTATAGTAAATTATATTTTTCAAGAACACTGATGATTTCTTTTGCTTTATTTGGTTCAATTCCTAAGTTTTTGATAAACAGATTTTCGGTAAATGCTTTATTACCTTCGCGCTTGTTTAATAAAATGCAAGCCTCAAATACATCTTTATCCGAAAAATCTTTGAAAAAAGTCAGATAATCCACGCCTTCAAAAATTGCGATATCAGTATTTTGATTTTCAGGAACTAATAGAAAATACTGAAGTTTATTTGCTACGCCCATACGTGTAAATCCGTAATCGGACATAATACTTGAATACCGCTGTTCTTGCTTGCCGAGAGCCTTTTCATAATCTTCAATGCTCCCGTCTTTGGGTATATGCCCAAACATTGCACGTTCTATATCCCAACAATAATTGAAAACGACCTTAAATTTTTGTTCATTTGGGGTATCAATGATTTTTTTACAGAGTGCTTTCTGTAAGCCGCTGTAATCTGTGATGCTTCGTCCAAATAAAAAATCCACTGACACTGAAAAGAAATCAGCTATTTTTGGCAAAAGTTCAATGTCGGGGACACCTCCGTTCTCCCATTTTGATACTGCCTGTGTGCTTACGCCAACGAAATTTGCAAGTTCTTCTTGCTTTATTCCTCTTTCTTTACGCATAGATGCTATCTGTTTTCCTATTATTTCAATACTCATAAGCTTCTCCTTTGAGATATTTGAAAGCGCTTTTTGTTGTATATAGTATATCACAAACGGCGATTGATTTCAATGGAGGTGACGTTGATAAAATCAAATATCGGTTGATAATATTGAGCCAAACCCAAAACAACAAAGTTATTGCTTTATTTTATCCTCAATCTCTTTTGCATACCCTAAAGCCTGTTCTGCCTCTACGTCATATCCGTTTTTGCGGTGAATATCTGCAATGTCAAGATATACTTGGTAAGCTTCTTTGAATCTATCAAGCTTTCTATAGCACCAAGCTATCTGATACTTTTCGTCACAGAAAGGCGTTCCGATATTTCCGGATTTTTGGAAATATTCAAGTGCTTTTTCATATTGTTCCATACTGTAATAAATAAGTCCTGTAAGCAAATGTAATTCCCAATTATCAGGATATTTTTGCAGAGCCTTTTTACAAACCGAGAGCCCTTTTTCATACTGCTTTGCCGAATCGTATGCCTCTATAAGCAAGCACCATTCTCTCTCGTCAAGTTCTCCGTGGGCTTCGTCCATCTCGCGTTGACGTTCTTTCAGAATTTCCTCGCCCTTTCCAAAAGAAAATAGCATACCTTGTTTCATAGTTGCCGACCGTCTGTACGGAAGAGAATTCTTTTGCGTTTTGTCCGCCAACACTGTATCAAACCACTTAAGTGCCTCTTCTTTACAAAAATACATCATTGCCATATGAAGCCAGCCGTAGTCCCATTTCTCATACATTGACAGATTTCCTGATTTCATCAGTTTTTGATATTCAAGACGGCATCTTAAAAAATCTTCAGGGTCATGGCTTTTGTCATAAAGAGCAGATAGCCTTTGCGCATAATTATCGTAAGCGGCAGAGTGTTTTTTGA
>JAFTLM010000160.1 GCA_017455945.1 Clostridia bacterium
CAAAACCAGGAAAAATGCACCGTACTCTTTAAGACTACCAAAGAGCATATCGGAAAGCGTTTTTGAAAAACTTCCTATTATCCTGCTATTTTCAAAAGATTGGGCTACAGCTCTTTTTAATTTACCTGCAACACCTCGTTTTGACGACTCTTTTCCGATTTTTTTCACCAAAAAGCTTTTGTCAAAGCTTTTTTCCACACTTGAATATGAGGTAAAAAGTCTACCGAAAAATCCGTTTATCACTGATAAATAAACGAAACCGACAAAACGGCGTATCAATCTGAGCAAAATGCTTTTAGTAAAAAGATTTTCCTTTTTCTCAAGCGTTTTTTTCAAACGCACTCGCCTCCTTCAACCACAATTACAGCAAATCGGGACGTTTTTTCTTAGTCAATTCAAGCGATTTTTCCGCTCTCCATTTTTCTATATTTTCGTGATGTCCCGATATGAGAACCTCCGGGACACATCTGCCGTGATATTCAAACGGTCTTGTATACTGGGGGTACTCCAAAAGCCCTCCGGATATACTTTCCTTTTCAAAGCACTCTTTATCCGACAGAACTCCGTCCACAAGTCTTGCTACGGCATCAACGAGAATACACGCAGGAATCTCTCCGCCGGTAAGTACGTAATCTCCTATAGATATTTCCTCATCGACAATCTCCTCTATAACGCGGTAATCCACGCCCTCGTAATGTCCGCAAAGAATAATGAGATTGTCGTATTCAGACAGTTCCGCGGCTTTTTGATGCGTAAGAACCTTGCCCTGGGGAGACATATACACAACTCTGCGTTTTGCCGATTCCCCCATATGGGTGTTTGTCTGCAAAATATGTGAATAACAGTTGTATATGGGAGGAGCCATCATAAGCATTCCCTTTCCGCCGCCATACGGTGTATCGTCCACACGTCGGTGCTTATCCTCCGAATAATCCCTTATGTTATGCGTAGCCACGGTTATGGCTCCGCTTTTTTGGGCACGGCCTATTATACTTTCTCCCAAAACGAAGTCCACAAGCTCGGGAAAAAGCGTCATAATATCAAATTTCATATTTACGTCCTCAATCAAACATTCCCTCAATAGGCGAAACAAAAATTCCCTTTTCTAAATCAACAAGCTTTACAAATTCATCAACAGCGGGCATCATTCGCTCGCCGTTTTCGGTTTTTACAACGTATATATCCGACGCCCCTCGGTTTATAACGTCGGCAAGCGTTCCGTAGACTACGTCTGTATTTACGTCTATCACGGGCAGACCTATGATATCGGCTATAAAGTAATCTCCGTCCTCAAGTTCGAAGTCTTCTCTTGAGGCATAAACCACTGTGTTTTTCAAAGCCAGTGCCGAATCAAAATCGTTTACGTCTTCAAGCTCGGCAATAACAAACTGCTTAAAAACAGAGGAGTGCTTTACGTGATATTCTTTGATTTGAGTTCCGTTTTTAACGAACAAACGATCAAGCTCGGCAAGGTCATAAGGGGTATTACACCAGGATTCAAGCTTTACAGCACCTTTAACACCGTGAGTGTTTACTATTTTTCCGCATTCGAGATATTTTTTCTTTTCCATTACACAGTCCTCTACCAATATAATTAAACATAGTATACCACATTTCCCGCTTAATTTCAACCAATAGCTCGCATTTTTCGGCTTTATTTGTAATTTATTTTGTAAATTTGGAAATTTTTTCGCAAAAGTATTGCAAAATTTCAATTTATGGGTTATAATTATGTGTAATATATTTTTTGGAGGATCACTATGTTCAGATTATTGGCTCCCGGTACAGCGGGCGTTGCAAACGCAGGCACAGCAGCGGCAAGTGGCGGAGGCGGAGGTTTGTTCGGCTCACTTATGTCTTTCCTTCCCATCATTCTTATGTTCGTTGCGCTCTACTTCTTTATGATAAGACCGAACAAGAAGCAGGAAAAAGAAGCCGCAAATATGAGAAACAGCCTTGAGGTTGGTGATGAAATTACCACCATAGGCGGAATTATCGGTAAGGTAGTAAGCATCAAGGAAGAAACCCTTGTACTTGAAACAAGCCGAGACGGCACCAAGATCAGAATTCTCAAGAGTGCTGTAAGAAACGTAGACGTTCACGCGGCTGATGCTGCAAACTGATACGGCTTAGGTAACATAAAAAAGCCTTCGCAAGAATATAGTTTAGTAATTATATTTTGCGGAGGCATTTTATGAAAGACAAGGTTTCACAAAAAAATCACGGCGTATTGAGACGCACAGTCGGCAACGAATTATTAAGCTCTCGCTTCAAGAGAGGAATACTCCCCTGCTCTGCTCTTGGACTTTTGGTTGCCGTAATTATCGGCGTGCTTTTGGCAATTCTGATTTCGTGGATTATCTGTCATACAGATGACCCGGCACGTTACGTTACACCTGCCGCACTTACCACTTTGTACGTGGCGGCATTTATCGGTGGGGTAACTTCAACGCTGTTAAACAAAAAATCCGCACTGCTGTGCGGTTTGGCTGTCGGCGGTATGCTTGTGGCGGTAATGTTTGCAGTATCACTTCCCATAAACGAATCGTTTTCGGAAAATCACGACGTTATTTCTGCCATAGCTTTGCGTGCAGCCGTTCCGATAAGTTCAACGCTCGGAGCTTTTGTGGGTGTAACCAAAAAGACACAAAACAAAAAAAGAGCAAAAAATTACAAAAAGAGGTAACATTATGCTTTACACGTTAAAATCCGCAGGAAAGAAATATGCTTACGACAGCGCAAGCGGGGCTCTTATCCAGCTCAACGCGCTCCAGTTCAAGATGCTTGGCGCCATACTTCCCCCGCTCACGGCGGTTTGCCCCACATCTCTTCGTTACGAGCTTGCAAAGTTCGATTCGATGGACGTTGAAGAAGCATACGAATATATCTATTCTCTCTCGTGCGATGGACTTATATACGGTGAGGACAACGGAAGTGTAAAAATAAAGACAGAGGGCGAAAACGCTTGTACGGATCTGTCGCTTGCAGGCGAGCTTATTGCTTTGGCGTTTGCCGATGCTCCGTCGGAATTTTCCTTTGAAATTGTCGGCAACGCTATGTCAGAAGACATAAAAGCAATCGCTAACGGCGAGGCTGTAAAGCTTGGCAAAAAGATAATATAAATTAATCTCTATTAAGGAGCTGTCTGTGGCAGCTCCTTTTTATGCGCAAAATTATTTGCTGAACTATTTATCGGTAAATTTACAGACAAAAGGGGCTGACCTATGTCAGCCCCTTGACTTTTGCAAGCTTATCAGTTTGCGAATTCGAAGCCTGTTTCGGTTACGTTTATAATTACTGTTTCGCCATTGAGAACAGCGTCAGCCTCGCCTATTGTTACATAGGGGGTTACTTCAATAGAATATCCTGCGGGGATTCTGTCCATTCCCTCACCGGGAAGAATTTCAAGTGCCGCAAAATAGCTGTAACCGTACTTATCGGCATAAAGATTTCTGTCTTCAGCGTTTACAGCATAGTTTACGCTGTCAAGCGACTGATTTGCGTTTTCACTATCTGTAACGTCCTTACCGTCTGCGTCGCGTACAACAAGGTTATAACCAATGCTGTTGTAGTAGAGCATATCAACGCCCGAAATGATTCTTATGGCATCGGTAATGGAGTTCTCCTGATATCCGAGAACATCGGGAATACCCTTATCGTTTACCGTATAAACGTTAAGACTCTTAAGACCGTCGATATAGTCGTGATTTACGTTAAAGCTGTCGGTTCTTCCCTTATTATCACAATAAGTTGCATTGTTTACCGGTACCGTACCAAGCATTACGTAGGTGCCTTCCTCAGCACCGGGCACGTAAGGAATGTATCCGCCTATATAATATCTTAAGGTCTCGGCAGTA
>JAFTLM010000161.1 GCA_017455945.1 Clostridia bacterium
GGTGGATATGATTGCCACCGACCACGCCCCCCACTCTGCGGAGGAAAAATCAAAGGGGCTTAAGAGCTTAAACGGCATCGTCGGACTTGAGACGGCGTTTCCCGTTATGTATACCGAGTTTGTCAAGAAGGGAATTATCCCGCTTGAGAAGCTTATAGAGCTTATGGGGGTTGCCCCATACAGGAGATTCGGACTGGAGCAGAACGGCTTTACGGTCTGGAATTTAAACAAAGAGTATGTAATCGACCCCGCCGGCTTTAAGTCGATGGGCCGCTGTACACCGTTTGACGGCAGATGCGTTTTCGGTGAATGTATGGCGACCGTCGCAGACGGCAAGGTTGTTTATATAAAAAGCTAAAAAAATATGCGGAGGATATGAAGTATGGCAAAAAGAACAGACATCAAAAGAGTAATGATCATCGGTTCGGGACCTATCGTAATAGGACAGGCTGCCGAATTCGACTACGCGGGAACGCAGGCTTGTCTTGCACTTAAAGAAGAGGGCTACGAGGTAATTCTCGTAAACTCAAACCCCGCAACCATTATGACCGACACCACTATTGCAGACAAGGTGTATATGGAGCCCCTTACACGTGAATACGTGGCAAAGATCATCAGAGACGAGCGTCCCGACGCTATTGTTCCCGGTATCGGCGGACAGACGGGACTTAATATGGCAATGTTGCTTGAGAAGAAGGGTATCCTTAAAGAGAGCGGAGTAGAGCTTCTGGGTACCTCCAGCCTCAGTATCGAGAGAGCAGAGGACAGAGAGCTTTTCAAGGAGCTTTGCGAATCTATAGGCGAGCCCGTTATCCCCTCTGAGATAGCAAACACCATCGACGAGGCAATCAGCGCGGCAGAGCATATCGGCTATCCCGTTGTTCTTCGTCCCGCATTTACCCTTGGCGGTACGGGCGGCGGCTTTGCTTACAACAGAGATGAGCTTATCGAGGTTGCTACCAACGCCCTTGAGGCTTCGCCTGTTAATCAGGTGCTTGTTGAGCGAAGCGTGAGAGGATTTAAGGAGATAGAGTTTGAGGTTATGAGAGACAGCGCCGATAACGCTATCACCATCTGCGGTATGGAAAATATCGACCCCGTTGGCGTACATACGGGCGACAGCGTAGTCGTTGCTCCCATTATGACGCTTAACGACCACGACCTCAAGATGCTCAACGACAGTGCTATCAAGCTTATCAGAGAGCTTAAAATAGAGGGCGGCTGTAACGTGCAGTTCGCACTTAACCCCAACTCTTCGGAGTACTACCTCATCGAGGTAAACCCCAGAGTTTCCAGAAGCTCGGCGCTTGCTTCCAAGGCGTCCGGCTACCCCATTGCGAGAGTTACGGCGAAAATCGCTCTCGGTATGACCCTTGACGAGATAGAGGTTGCGGGAACAAAGGCTTCCTTTGAGCCCAGACTCGACTACGTTGTGGCAAAGTTCCCCAGATTCCCCTTCGATAAGTTCACCTCTGTTCCCAATAAGCTTGGACCACAGATGAAGGCTACGGGCGAGTGTATGGGAATAGGCTCCAACCTTGAGGAGTGCCTGCTCAAGTCGGCACGCTCCCTGGAGATAGGCGTTTGCCACCTCTATATGAATAAGTTCACTTCCTGGAACGACGAGAAGATATACGAGTATATCCACGAGTTCCACGACGATAACATATTTGCTGTTACAGAGCTCTTCCGCCGCGGCGCGACGGTTGAGAAGATAGCAAAGATAACGATGATAACCCCCTACTTCCTTGAGGCGTTCAAGAGAATTACCGATATGGAATCAAAGCTTGCCGCCGCTAAGGGCGACGCAAAGCTTCTTGGCGAGGCAAAGAAGATGGGCTTCTCCGACAAGTTTATCGCAAAGCTTTGGGGCTGCAGCGAGCTTGACGTGGTTGATACCAGAAAGAAGAACGGCATGGTTCCCGCCTTCAGAATGGTTGACACCGCACACGTGGGAGCTTATATTCCTTACTTCTACTCCTCCTTTGAGGGCAAGAACGACTCTATTCACACCGACCGCAAGAAGATAATCGTGCTTGGCGCGGGTCCCATCAGAATCGGTCAGGGCGTAGAGTTCGACTACTCCACCGTTCACGCGGTAAACACCATACGTAACTCGGGATACGAGGCTATTATCATCAATAACAACCCCGAGACGGTTTCCACCGACTACACCTGCTCGGATAAGCTCTACTTTGAGCCCCTTACGGTTGAGGACGTTATGAACGTCATCGACTTTGAGAAGCCCGAGGGCGTTATCGCGTCGCTTGGCGGACAGACGGCTATCAATCTTGCCGCTCCTCTTGCGGAGAGAGGTGTAAAGATAATCGGCACCGACTGCGAGGCTATCGACAGAGCGGAGAACAGAGATACCTTTGAAAAGATTCTTGAAAAATACCACATTCCTCAGCCCAAGGGTCAGGCGGTTACAAAGATAGAGGACGGCGTAAGAGTTGCCGCCGAAATAGGCTACCCCGTGCTTGTACGTCCCAGCTTCGTGCTTGGCGGCCGCGCAATGCAGCTTGTAGGTAACGAGCAGCAGCTTCGCCACTACCTCCGCACCGCGGTTGAGATTGACGAGGACAAGCCCGTGCTTGTTGACCACTATATCCAGGGTAAAGAGGTTGAGGTTGACGCCATCTGCGACGGACACGACGTTTTCGTTGCGGGTATTATGGAGCTTGTTGAGCGTACAGGCGTACACTCGGGTGACTCTATAAGCGTTTATCCCTCCTTCAGCATCTCCGACAAGGTCAAGGGCAAGATACTCCAGTACTCCAAGATGCTTGGTCTTGGTATCGGAATTATCGGTCTGTTCAATATCCA
>JAFTLM010000162.1 GCA_017455945.1 Clostridia bacterium
ACGCCAGTGGGTGCGAGTCAAGGCTGCACAAGCCTTGTCGCTCACCGCAGTGAGCGAAACTCCCCAAACGGCATTTTTCTTTTTGCGAACTTTTTCTTTTTGTGCCTTTTATGGCAAAAAGAAAAAGTGGACTAACGGTTTGGATAGCTTTATTTCTGTAGGCTTACAGCGGTTTTGTAAGGCATAATTCGGGACTCCGCTTTCTTTTGACAAAAAAGGCGCAAAAGAAAGCTCACAAAGAAAACGCCGAGTGCCTGCGGGCACGGGAGGTCGCTTTTTGCAAAAAGCTCCGCAAAAACCTTTCTGGACTTGGTGCGGTGCGAACACACCACTCGCCGTTAAGCGACAATTTATCAAGCGGAGGAAGAGAAAATATGGGAAAAATACATTCAATTCAATCTCTCGGCACCGTTGACGGACCGGGCGTGAGGTTCGTGGTTTTCTTCCAGGGCTGTAATCTGCGTTGCGGCTGCTGCCACAACCCCGACACTTGGAGTCTCTCGGAGGGGAGCGAAATCACCGCCGCCGAGATTGTGGAGCGTGCCAAACGCTGCTGCGAATACTTCGGCAGAGAGGGCGGAATAACGCTTTCGGGAGGCGAGCCGCTTTTGCAGGCGGATTTTGCCCGGGAGATTTTCGAGCTTTGCCACAAAGAGGGCATAAACACCTGCCTTGACACCTCGGGAAGTATCTTGAACGACGGCGTTCTCGGACTGCTTGAGCATACCGACAGGGTGCTTCTTGACGTTAAATACACAAACGACGCCGATTATCGAAAATACGTGGGCTGTTCGCTTGACTCGGTTCTTGATTTCCTCGCGGTTCTTGACCAAAAGGCGATTGCCACTACCGTGAGGCAGGTCATAATTCCCACTCTCAACGACAGCACCGAGAGCGTTGCCAAGCTTAAAAGGATAGCCGACACACACAAGTGCGTTGACAGGGTGGAGCTGTTGCCGTTCAAGAAGATTTGCGGGGTAAAATACGACAAAATGGGGCTGGAGTTTCCTTTTGCCCACCTGCCCACGCCCACGAAAGCACAGATGGACGGGCTTAATAATTTTTTGCAAACATAATTTAACGCAACAAAAAACCTCGGCTAGGCGTACCTGCGATAAAGCAGGTGCGCCAATTTTATATTGATTGTCTTTTGATTTTGTGATAAACTATTACTGTAAAAACTAAAGTATGAATTGAATTATATTCGTAAAATAATTGGCGTAAAAATCGAAAAAAGATGTGTATAATTAGGGTACAAAAGTGCTTTTGAATTATTACAAAGGAGAATTATTATGTCTATCGGAACAACAATTAAAAAACTACGACGCGACAGAAATATTACGCAAGAACAACTTGCCGAATTACTCGGTGTATCCACCAATGCTGTTTCACAATGGGAATGTGACAAGACCGCGCCCGATATTTCACACCTTCCCGTGTTAGCAAATATTTTTGAGGTCAGCGCGGATGTCCTTCTTGAAATCGATATAGCAAAGAGCAAAAAGCAATCTGAATTTAAGGAGTTTACAGCCAAGTACGCTGAATTTCACAGCCAAGGAAAAACGGAAGAAAGATTAAATCTATGCCGTGCACTGCCGAAGAAATATCCAAACGACGAGACCGTGCGTTACTACTTGATGAGAGTATTGCAAAACGGATATATCGACGAAAACTTTGACGAGATCGTTATGCTCGGCGAACAGCTTATGGAATCCACAAATATTGAATATCGAACGGGAGCCATTCGAGGTCTGTGCTTCACCTATTTGCACAAGGGCAACAGAACTAAAGCATTACAGTATGCGGATATGATGCCTCCGACAGAAGACCTCAACTTATATGTTTTAGAAGGTAATGAGCTTGTAGAGCATTGTCAGAATTATTTTTGGAAAGTTTGTGACAAAATGTACCTCTATATGAAGTACTTGCTTGATTGTACGGACACCGGGTACACCCACGAAGAGAAGCATGAAATGTTGGAGACTTTGTACAATATGTTTCATATGATTTTCTCGAATCAAGATTTCGGATATTGGCATGACCGCCTGGCACGAATCAGCTTCTTTATGGCACTGGAAAGCGGAAAGGCAGGTTCATTTGAAAAAGCAATCTGCGAGCTTGAGCAAATGCTTGCGCATCTCGAAAAAAATCAAAGCTTTACCGATATTTCGCATTCGTCCTTGCTTGTCAATAGAATTAAAATCGATCAAACCAATATTGTAAAGAGCAGTACAGAAACGCTCGGTCACGCTTATTTGAGATATCTCAATAACAATGAGGCGGTGTTTGCATCGATCAAGGATACGCCTCGCTATTTGAACATCAAAGAACGGATTGCAAATCTGTAATCCTCGCCCCGCCTCGTGCGGGGCTTCGCTTTTGTGGGCACAAAAGCAGTGCTTGTCAGGAAAATTGACAAGTTATAGATGAACATAAAAGAAAGGCTCCCTTGTGTAAAGGGAGCTGACGCCGGAG
>JAFTLM010000163.1 GCA_017455945.1 Clostridia bacterium
AACCGAGCTTTTCAGAAATTTGGGAGAGGGAGCCGATGCCGATAAGGAGGTCTTGTCCAAAGCGGGTATGCTTTTGGCAGAGCTGTCCACCCTTAAACAAAGAAGTTCCGAGCACGTCGACAGGATAAATATTTGAGTACTGTTCGCAAAATCAAGAAGGAGCTGTCCTCATTAAGAGGACAGCTCCTTTTGTGTTGTTTTTTCTATCAATCATCACTGAGCTTGAGAACCGCCATAAACGCTTCGGGCGTAACCTGAACCGAGCCAAGCTGACGCATCTTCTTCTTACCCTCTTTCTGCTTTTCAAGCAGTTTCTTCTTTCGGGTAATGTCACCGCCGTAGCACTTTGCAAGTACGTCCTTACGCATCGCTTTTACCGTTTCGCGGGCTATGACCTTTGAGCCTATCGCCGCCTGGATCGGAATTTCGAAAAGCTGTCTCGGAATGTTTTCCTTGAGCTTTTCGGCAATCTTTCTCGCTCTGCCGTAAGCCTTTTCGTCGTGAACTACAAAGGAGAGAGCGTCAACCTGCTCTCCGTTCAGGAGGAAATCAAGCTTAACAAGCTTACTGGGTACGTAACCTCCCCTTTCGTAGTCAAGCGAAGCATAGCCCTTTGAACGGCTCTTGAGAGCTTCGAAAAAGTCGTATATTATCTCGTTAAGCGGCAGGTCGTAATGAAGCTCCACGCGTTCCGTGTCAATGTACTTCATATCCTTGAATGTGCCTCGTCTGTCCTGACAAAGATCCATAAGACCGCCCACGAACTCTGTGGGAGTGATGATGTTTGCCTTGACTATAGGCTCGTAAGCCGTTTCTATCTCGTCGGCTGTCGGATAGTTTGAGGGGTTGTCTATGGTAATCGTCTCGCCGTCACGCTTGTCTACCTTATAGATAACGCTGGGTGCGGTGGTAATGAGGTCAAGGTTGAACTCTCGTTCAAGTCTCTCCTCGATTATTTCCATATGGAGCAATCCGAGGAATCCGCAGCGGAATCCGAAGCCGAGGGCTATTGACGTCTCAGGCTCGAAAACCAGCGATGCGTCGTTGAGCTTGAGCTTTTCAAGTGCATCACGCAGATCTCCGTATCTCGCACCGTCGGCGGGATAGATACCCGAATATACCATTGGCTGTACGGATTTGAATCCGGGCAGAACGTCGTTTGTGGGATTGTCGGCAAGGGTTACGGTGTCGCCCACACGCGTCTCGCCTATGCTCTTGATAGACGCTGTAATGTAGCCAACTTCACCTGCCGAAAGTATGCCGCACTTCTTGAGCCCGAAGGGCTCCATAGTTCCAACGTCAACCACGTCAAAGGTCTTGCTGTTGCTCATAAGCATAATCTTGTCACCCGACTTTACGCTTCCGTCAACAATCTTTACGTACACCACAACGCCCAGGTAGCTGTCGTAGTAGGAGTCGAAAATAAGCGCCTTCAAGGGGACGTTTTCGTCACCCTCAGGGGGCGGAACGTCACGCACTATAGCCTCAAGAACGTCCTCGATATTAAGTCCCGTCTTTGCCGAAACCGCGGGACAGCCCTCTGCGGGAATGCCGATAACGTCCTCTATCTCGTTTCTTACTCGGTCAACGTCGGCGGAGGGGAGGTCTATCTTGTTGATAATCGGAAGTATTTCAAGGTTGGAGTCAACCGCAAGATATGCGTTGGCAAGTGTCTGTGCCTCAATACCCTGGGTTGCGTCAACTACCAGAAGCGCGCCTTCGCAGGCGTTGAGCGAACGCGAAACCTCATAGTTGAAGTCCACGTGACCGGGAGTGTCTATGAGATTGAAATCATAGGTTTCGCCGTTGTCAGCCTTGTAGTTGAGCCTTACGGCACGAGCCTTTATGGTTATGCCTCTTTCCTTTTCAAGATCCATATTGTCAAGGATCTGTTCTTCCATATCACGCTTTGCCACCGTTTGAGTTGCCTCAAGTATTCTGTCGGCAAGAGTAGACTTGCCGTGGTCTATATGCGCAATAATAGAAAAATTTCTTATATGCTTCTGTCTTTCGTTCATTTATTTCCTCGCAAAAACATCAAAAAATATATAGATATTATATCAAATTTCCCCCATTATGTCAATAATTTAATTCCTTAATACGCGAATTTTTATTTTTTGTCCGATGAGTTACTATGAATTTCAGTAAATATAGCAATATTTGTCCTTTTTTAGTCCTTTTATGACTTGTCTTGCAACGCCAAGTATTCTATAATTTAGATATAACAGCTACAAGTGAGGTTACTTTTATGGCAAAGAAAAATGTAGTAGTCATCGGTTACGGCGGAATGGGCGGTTGGCATACCAGATTCATTCTCGATAACGGTGTGGTAAATTTGCTCGGTATTTACGATATCAAGCCCGAGCGTTGCGCTCTCGCTGAGGAAAAGGGCATTCACGCATACTCTTCCTTTGAGGAGGTTCTTTCCGATGAGCGAGTTGATTTTGTGGTTATAGCAACACCCAATGAGTTGCATAAGCCTCTTGCTATCGAGGCTATGTCCAGAGGAAAGCACGTTGTTTCCGAAAAGCCGGTTACACTTTCGTCTGCAGATCTTCAGGAAATGATTGATGCTTCTCATAAGTACGGAAGAATTTTCACAACTCACCAGAACAGACGTTGGGACGTGGACTATCTTATGATGAAAGATGTATATCAGACACGTCAGCTTGGTGAGGTGTTCACCATTGAATCGCGTTATCACGGTTCCCGCGGTATTCCCGGAGACTGGAGAGGACATAAAGAACACGGCGGCGGAATGATTCTTGACTGGGGCGTGCATCTTATCGACCAGATGCTGGGAATTGTCAACGACCAGAAGATAACAAAGATATACTGCCGTTGCGACCACCTTACAAACGACGAGGTTGACGACGGATTCAAACTTGATATCTTCTTTGAGCGCGGACTTGTGGGACATATTGAGGTCTGCACAAGAAACTTTATATCTCTCCCCAGATTCCTTATGGCAGGTATGGACGGTACGGCGATAATCAATGACTGGAAGGACAAGACTCGTGTGGTTCTCTGCAAGACCTGGGAAGAGCACGACGTGAAGCCTGTGGTTACGGCAGCCGGACTTACCAAGACAATGGCACCCCGTGACGAAAAGACAACGGTTACGTATGACATTGAACGTCCTGCGTCCGACGTTCACGACTTCTACCGTAACCTGGTAAAGGCTATTGACGGAGAAGAAGAGCAGATTGTAACACACAAGCAGCTTATGCGTGTTATGAGGGTAATGGAAGCCGCATTCGAGTCCGACAGAGTCGGTGCACCCATTGAATTTACAGATAACTGATAAAAAGGGGCTTGTTGCCCCTTTTCTCAAAGGAGAAAATATATGTATCCGCTTAAACTTAAATATTTTCCCAAAACCGCACGTTGGGGAGGCAGCAGACTGAAAAACGAGTGGAATAAGCCCTGTGATTTTGAAAAGCTTGCCGAAACCTGGGAGCTTACGCTTCGCCCCGATGCCGTAAACACCGTTCTTAACGGTGAGTTTGCGGGCAGAAGACTTGACGAAGTGGTAAAGTGCGAAAAGTTTCCGCTTCTTATAAAGTTTATAGACGCCGCGGATAAGCTCTCGGTTCAGGTTCACCCCGACGATAGGTTCGCCGCGGAGGTTGAAAACGACGTGGGTAAAACCGAGATGTGGTATATCGCCGATGCCGACGAGGGGGCGGAGATTATCTACGGAATCAGGGACGGCGTGACCGAGTTGAGCTGTAACGCCGATATTGAAAAACAGGTGAGATCGGTCAAGGTGAAAAAGGGCGACAGTTTTTTTATCCCGTCGGGAATGCTTCACGCAATAGGAAAAGGCTGTCTTATTGCCGAGATACAGCAGAATTCAGACCTTACGTACAGAGTTTACGATTATGAGCGCAGGGATTCTTCGGGAAAGCTTCGCGAACTTCATACCGAAAAGGCACTGAAGGTTGTGCGTGGATTTGAGGATTCCGAGGTGGACGCTATACGCTATTCCGAAGCCGACAAAATAGGAGTTGGTGAGTGCCTTGCTTCTTGTAAATACTTTAACGTCAACAGAGTAACGCTTGAAAACAGCAGGGAAGAGCTTGAAACAAAAGGCGTGTTCCATTCGGTTCTGTGCGTTGACGGAGAGGGCGAAATAATTGTCGGAGATGCTTCATACAAGCTCCAAAAGGGAGACAGCTATTATATCTCCGCCGACATAGAAAAATATGAGCTTCTTGGAAACACCACCGTTTTGATTTCAAGAGCATAATATAAACTTAATTAGAAAAGGAGCTGATTAAAAATCAGCTCCTTTTTCTGTGTGCCTGAAAAAATATTCTCTTAATATTTTCCCAACTTGTGGGCAAGCTCGGATATCATTTTCATATTTTCAAATGACACCGAATTGGGAATAGAGTGGTCGGAGGCAAAAATATATCCGCCGCCCTCTTTCATTAAGGGTATAATTTTTTCCATTTCGGCTTTTATAAGCTCGGGTTTGTCCCATATCTGCGCGTTTATTCCGCCGTGGAAAGCCAATTTGTCCCCATATTCTTTTTTCAGCTTTATGGGGTCCATTCCCGCCTTTATTTCAAGCGGATTAAGCATCTCCACGCCTATTTCGGTAAGGTCGGGAATAAGCGATTCTATAAAACCGCAGGAATGAAGCTCAGTTACCATTCCGCGTTCGTGTGCCCAATCCACCGCCCTTTTGTGATAGGGCTTCAGCAGCTCACGGTATATAGCAGGCGAAAAGAAAGTGGTGTTCTTATACCCCATATCGTCGTACCAGAAAACCCCGTCAAACTCGTAGCCCGCATCAAGTATCTTCTGACACAAATCAAGAGAAACCTTGAGATAGGTGTCAAAAACGTCCTCCACCCAATCGGGGTCATCGTACATCGCCACAAGCAAATTTTCGGTACCTATCATATGCGAGTGGGCAACGTCAAAGCCAAACCAGACCACAAGCTGTAAAAATCTGCCTTCGGCTTTCCATTTGGCATAGTTATTTTTCAACCATTCCCAGTTTATTCTTGAAGTGTCACCGTCAAGCATTCTTGCCTTGGCTTCCTCCCAGCGTTCTCTGGTGTCGTAATAATTTTCAAGCACCTCGGGCGTTGAGTCAAGTTGATTGAAAACTCGCTGTGTCTGCCCCCATTGGGTGGTTCTTATTATATATCTATCGTTCTTTTCAATAATCTTCTGTTCAAATCTCGGAGAATTGTTCGGACATATTTTTACTATCTTGTCAAAACCGAAATAATCCTGCCAGTCCGCGTTTTCGGGCATTCCTTCGCTTTTCCAACGCTTTACGGTACCTGCCCACGCGGAATCGACCATAGGTATCCTGTCAACCTCTTGACGTTTATATGTTCGCAATATGCGTTCTCTTGAAGTCATCTTATCCATGGATTTTGCCTCCTTTTTTCTGTTTATATATAGTTTACAATATTTTTTTCTATTTGTAAATATGGTTCACGCCCTTTTTTTCTTTCTTTTGCAAGAAAACCATAAACTATAATTCATATCACTTTTTTGTAAAAAAATGCGAAAAAGTATTTACAAGCGGAGAAAAAAGTGTTATACTATATAAGTATATTTATGCGTGAATGTTTGACGAAAGGATTCAAATAAAATGAAAAGAGATTTGATAAGAAGTCTTCACGAAAAAATGAATGACTATGCAGACAAGACTGTAACTCTCGGCGGTTGGGTCCGCAGCGTGCGTACAAGCAAGGATTGCGGATTTATCGACCTTAACGACGGTAGTGCGCACAAGGGCGTTCAGGTGGTTTTTGAGAGACAGTTCCTCTCCAACTTCAACGAAATCGGAAAGCTTAACGTAGGTGCGGCTATCGTTGTAAAGGGAAAACTGGTGCTTACTCCCGAAAATAAACAGCCCTTTGAAATAAAGGCAGAATCTGTTGACGTTGAGGGGGCATCCACACCCGATTATCCTCTCCAGAAGAAAGGACATAGCGTGGAGTTCCTTCGTGAGATCGCATATCTTCGTCCCAGAACCAACCTCTTCTCGGCTGTGTTCAGAGTTCGTAGCGAGGTAGCTTATGCAATTCACGAATTTTTCCATAACAGAGGCTTCGTGTACGTTCATACTCCCCTTATTACACAGTCTGACTGTGAGGGTGCGGGCGAAATGTTCAGAGTAACCACGCTTGATATGGCAAATCCTCCCAAGACGGAGGACGGCAAGGTGGATTTCAGCAAGGACTTCTTCGGAAAGAGCACTAACCTTACCGTTTCAGGTCAGCTTGAGGGCGAGACCTACGCAATGGCGTTCGGTAACATTTACACATTCGGACCCACGTTCAGAGCAGAGAACTCCAATACCGCAAGACACGCGGCAGAGTTTTGGATGATAGAGCCCGAAATTGCATTTGCCGACCTTAACGACAATATGCAGCTTGCCTGGGATATGATAAAGTACATTATCAACCACGTACTTAACAACTGCAAACAGGAGCTTGCCTTCTTCAACAGCTTTGTTGATAAGACATTGCTTGACAGACTTAATATGCTTGCGGCAAGCGATTATGAGAAGGTTACTTATACAGAAGCGGTTAAGCTTCTTGAGGAGAGCGGACATAAGTTCCAGTATCCCGTTTCGTGGGGCTGTGACCTTCAGACCGAGCACGAAAGATATCTTACCGAGGTTATTTATAAGAAGCCCGTTTTCGTTATCGACTATCCCAAGGAAATCAAGTCCTTCTATATGAGACTTAACGACGACAACAAGACCGTTGCCGCAATGGACCTTCTTGTGCCCGGTGTCGGTGAGATCATCGGCGGAAGCCAGCGTGAGGAGCGTCTTGACGTTCTTCTTGCACGTATGGAAGAGTGCGGACTTAAGGAGGAGGACTATTGGTGGTACGTAAACCTTCGCCGTTACGGCGGAACCAAGCACGCAGGCTACGGTCTCGGCTTTGAGCGTATCATTATGTACCTTACAGGCGTTGCCAATATCCGCGACGTAATTCCTTATCCCAGAACAGTAGGAAACGCTGAATATTAATGAAGAAAAGGCTGTCACGCGACAGCCTTTTGTTTTTGAGTGTAGCACTCGGAAAAATATAATTTACTTTTTACAACTCTTCGACCATTCGCACGCTTTCGAGATGTGCGATTTCGTTAAGTATTTCTCCGTGTTTGGCTTTACGTGGGAATTTCAGCGTAAAAATCACGCTTATCCCTTCGTCTTCCGAGCTTTTGGTTATCTCGGCGTCCAGTATTTCAATTTTTTGTTCACTTATACGGTCGTTTATTTTATAAAGTGCGGATTTGTCCACAAAATCAACGTACACGTTTACGATTCTGGGATTTGACATCAGGTAGTACTCTGCTTTTGAAAAGAGCATCTCGGCAAGAATAATAAACACAGTACTGAAAATCACTTCAAGATAACAGCCGGCACCTGCGGCAAGTCCGATTATCGCCGTAGTCCATAAGCCCGCCGCCGTCGTCAGTCCTTTGACCTGCTTACGCCTGGTGACTATTATTGCTCCTGCACCTATAAAACCCATTCCGGATATGACCTGTGCCCCCAATCGAAGGGGATCGGCAACAAAATTTTCCGCAGAGCTCGCCTCAAGGGTCAACAAATATTGACCTACAAGGGTGGTCATTGCCGCACCCATTGCCGTCAAAATATGAGTTCTGAAGCCTGCCGCACGGCGTTTCCGCTCGCGCTCTATTCCGATAAGACCTCCGCAAAACGCCGCCAAAACAAGCCTGGCAACGATACTGATTTCGTTGAAGTTGTAAAAAAGTTCGGCTAATTTGCCCATTCTTACACCTCCTCAACGCTTCTCACGCCGTTTGCGGAAGCGACCTCTGCCATAAGTACGGCGTGGGGCATACCGTTCGGAAGCTTTAATGAAATTATGGAATTGGGATAAACACCCTCGGCAGCCTTTGAACGTCTGATTTCAATATCGTATATTTTAACGTCAAGCTTCTTTATTCCGTCAATAACTCCGCCTATGTCGGCACTTGAGGTATATTCAACGTATATATTCATATTTCTTGCCGACGCTATCAGCTTGCCTTCTATGTAAGAAAGCAACGTCATAGTCAAAAGCACCAGCAAAAAGCCTACCAAAGCACCGAAATAGAAGCCCGCGCCTATTGCAAGGCCCATACAGGCGGATGCCCACAGTCCTGCTGCGGTGGTAAGCCCCTTTATCTGCTGACGGCCTGTAACAATTATAGTTCCCGCACCGAGAAATCCTATTCCGCTTACTACTTGAGCACCGAGACGGGAAAGGTCTGTAGTATATCCGCGGTAAAACATATGCTGGCTGATAAGCATAGTCAAAGCCGCACCGAGGCAGACTATCATGTAGGTTCTGAACCCGGCGGGACGACGCTTGCGGCCTCGGTCAAAGCCTATAATTCCTCCGCACAGTACCGCCAAAAACAATCTGAATAAAATCGAGACGGTATTATAACCGTTTATCATATTCAAAAAATTTCCCATAAAAGCTCCTTTCAAAAAGCAAAACAGAGCTGTTATTTCAACAGCTCCGTCGGGTTTTAAGCCAATGCTCTCTCAAGCCACACAAGACCGATTGAAAATGCATCGTAAAGACCGTTTTCGTCTCCCTGTTTGATGATTTTCGTAGGGTCCTTGGAGTCAATAACCTGAATAAGAATTTTATCGGGGATGCTGTTTCCCTTTACCTCCTTGTAGGACATAATCTCAAGTATCAAAATACACTTTTCGTTCATATCCCCGTAGCAGATGGTGTCACCCTCTCTTACAAGCGGTTTTCCCTTATATTCAAGATACTTTCCGCTTACAACTTTACGCGTATCCGCCATTCGTTACACTCCCTTTCTATATATATTAACATATTTTACGTTTAGATTAAAACATTATATCATACTTTTGCACAAAAGTCAATAGGTACAGCCAACTATTCTATATAGATTTTCTTTTTGGCAAGATATCCCGCACTTTGAGCCTTTGGCATTGCCAAGGTGTATAGGGCATCGGCACGAGACGAAAGCTCACTCTGACGGCAGTTTGGAGCGTCGGCAGTTTTTGTGACTATTTTAAATTTTTCATCTTTCCTCAAGGACGCCAATATTTCTCTGCCGACTTTATTTGCCGCAAGCACTGAGGTGTATTCGGGTTCAGCATCCAAATCCGCTTTGGTTACTCCAAACATTCCAAACAGTATTGCTCTGCGGATTTTGGACTTGGTGTACTTTTTGGTGGATGCATACAATTCCATATCCTCAAGATTGTCGGTAGAAAGTGCCGCCTCCTTTATTCTGAATTCAAGCCCGTTTCCGAGCTCGGCTATATCGGAAAGATTTTCCGGGTTCACCATACGCCAAAAGCTCAATATTGCTGTTTCGATTTTATTGATATCCACAGGTGCAATGCGGTTAACAACCGCATTTTTCAAAATATTTAGCGAGCTTATCGGCATATAATTTTCCAAAGGTTCGGTATTGTTGGAAAACAAAAAGTTTCTTATTGCGGTTGCGGAAGCATAATCGGAAGTTATTTCTTCATCAAGGTATCTGTCGCCCACTCTCTTCACGGTACAAAGCTCAACGTCAAGTTTTCTTCGCTTTACTTCCTTTGCGTATTCTATGCCGAGAATATCGTTTGAAAGCAGTTCAACGTCCTTGCCCAGCACCCTGCCAAGCGACTCAAAATAGCTCTTTGCGCTTCCTTCGCTATGCGTGATTTGTTCTCTGATTTTGAAAAACATCTCACTTGACGCCGCGTTTGCCGCTTCTTTTATAAGCCCGATGTCACCGCATTCGGAGCCGAAATATATCCTTTTAGCACCTATCTGTTCAAGCACCGCCACGCCGCCTTTTGCAAAGAATTCGGCGCTTGACATACAGAAGGGGAAGGGAAGCTCCAGAACAAGATCAATACCGCACTTTACTGCCATCTCCGCCCTGGTGTATTTATCTGATATGGCAAGCTCGCCGCGCTGTGTGTAGCTTCCGCTCATAACTCCCACCACTGCACAGCCGTCATTTTTTGCTTTTCTTACAAGGTATTCGTGTCCGTTGTGAAATGGGTTATATTCACATATTATGCCCGCAATTTTCATTTTGGCTCTTTTTCCTTTCAAAATTCGTGCTTTTTTCCAAAAATTTTACAAAGTCTATTGAAATATTTTCTAATTTGTTGTATAATGAAATGTAAAAAATAATTTATTTATATTGGAGGAATACATAATGAATGTACTCGTAGTTAATGCGGGAAGCTCTTCCCTCAAATATCAGCTTTTCGACACCGCTAACGGTTCTGTTGTAGCAAAGGGTCTTTGCGAAAGAATCGGTATCGACGGAGCTATCACACACAAGCAGCTTGCAAGCGGCAAGGAATATTCTGCTCAGCTTCCAATGCCCAACCACACAGCGGCAATGACATACGTTGTTGAGGCTCTCACAAACGCTGACCACGGTTGCGTTAAGTCTATGGACGAAATTGAAGCAGTAGGTCACAGAATCGTTCACGGAGGCGCTTACTTCTCCGAGTCGATGCTTCTTAACAAGGACGTTCTCGCAAAGCTTGAGCTTTGCCGCGACCTTGCGCCCCTTCACACAGGCGCGCACATTCAGGGTATCGAGGGTTGCCTTGCGGTAATGCCCAATACTCCCCAGGTGCTTGTATTTGACACAGCGTTCCATCAGACAATGCCCAAGGAGGCGTATACATACGCTATTCCCACAGAGCTTTACGAGAAGTACGCTATCCGCCGTTACGGCTTCCACGGAACATCTCACAGCTACGTTTCCGCTGAGATGACAAAGATTCTCGGCAAGGTTGAGGGAACAAAGATAGTTACCTGCCACCTTGGAAACGGTTCTTCCATTTCCGCGGTTAAGGACGGCAAGGTTCTTGACACAAGTATGGGCTTCACACCTCTTGCAGGGGTTGAGATGGGTACACGTTGCGGTGACATTGACCCCGCTATCGTTCCTTTCCTCATGGATAAGCTCAACATGAATACAACACAGATAAACGACTACCTCAACAAGAAGTGTGGATTCCTCGGTGTTTCGGGCGTTTCTTCCGACTGCCGCGACCTTGAGGCAGCTATTGCAGCAGGCAACGAGAACGCAAAGCTTGCTATGGACCTTCTTGGCTACCAGATCAAGAAGTATATCGGTTCTTACGCGGCTGCTATGGGCGGTCTTGACGCTATCGTATTCACAGCAGGTATCGGCGAGAACACAGCTTCTATCAGAAAGAGAGCTCTTGACGGTCTTGAATTCCTCGGTGTTGAGTACGACGCTGACGTTAACGAAAAAACATTCGGACGCAACGGCGTGACCGAGCTTTCCACAAAGAACTCCAAGGTTAAGGTGTACATGATACCCACCAACGAGGAGCTTGTTATCGCAAGCGACACAGAAGCAATCGTAAAAGCTTCCAAATAATTGCATATAAAGGCAGGCTTCGGTCTGCCTTTTATTTTATCTCGGCTTCAAACTCCGCAACGAGCATTTTCAGAAAAACTGACACGCATTTTGGTGTATACTTTTTTGTGTTTTTCCAAACGTAAGTATCTCTGGTGTAGTTTCCGATTTTTTTAATAACCACGTTATCTGAAAACTGTCCTTTCCACGACAGCATAGGTACAAAAGAAATTCCAAGCCCCATTTCCACACATTTTCTGACGTAAAAAGGGTCGTCTCCCTGAATTACCACGCGAGGCTCAAATCCAAAATCGGCACATATCTTTTTGGTTAACTCATGTATGTTGCTCTTATCTCCCATTGCCACAAAGCTCTCGTTTTTCAGTTCGGCGATATCTATTTTTTCAGCCTTTGCCAACCTGCTTTCTTTTGGAACGGCGAGGCGTAACTCCTCGGTTGCCAGTTTTTCACCGATAAGATGAGGATAATTAAGCCGCTTTCCGGTAATTATCAAATCAAATTCGGGATTGCTTGCGTCGGCACTGTATTCTGCATTTATATCCACATCGGGATAAAGTCTGCTGAATTTTTCTACAGTCTGTATAACGATACGGCGGTTTGCGTTTACGCAAATTTTTATCTTTCCGCGTTTGCCGTCATCGCAAAGTATGTCCTTGGCTTCATCTATCAGGCAAAGAGCGTTGTTTATCTTCTCATAAAAGCTCTTGCCGTAAGCGTTAAGCTTTATTTTGTTTGCGTTTCGGTCAAACAAAGATACGCCAAGCTCGTTTTCAAGCCTTTTTACGCTCTGAGATATATTTGACGGAGGAACCATAAATTTTTTCGCCGTTTCGGAAAAGTTTTCGGTAACAGCCGCATCGCAAAAATATTTCAACTGCAAGAACTCCATTTCATCACCCCTTTTTCATAGTATACCACATCTTAGCATAACTTTCAAGATATGGTGCTATATTTTATTTAATAATTTACAATATGCTGAAAAAATGGTATCATTAACATAATGAAGAGGAGGATTGAAAATGAAAAAAATTTTTCTTTTATTACTTGCATTCGTTTTCGTTCTTTCATCGTGCGGCGGTGATACAACAACAAACACCCCCGATGAAACAGTACCGGATGAAACTGTCAAATTATGTGAACACGCACAAACCGAAACTGTAACCGAAAAAGCACTGATTTTAAAAGACGGATTTACAAAGACAGTTTGCACCGAGTGCGGAGAAATTCTTTCGGAAACCGTCCTTCCTGCGTCCAAAAAGCTGAAAATACTTGCTATAGGCAACAGCTTCAGCGTTGACGCCACAACGTTCTTGTGGAGTATTCTTGACGACCTGGGAGTTGAAGAGCTTATCGTTGGAAACGCACAGATAGGCGGTTGCTCTCTTGACAAGCATTGGACTATGGCACAGTCGGGTGAAGCGGCATATTCATATACAAAATACACTTCGTCGGGCAAAACATCGGTTAAATGCGCGCTTATTGATGCGGTAACTGACGAGGCATGGGATATCGTAACGCTTCAGCAGGTCAGCCAGAGCAGCGGTATGCCCGACACTTATACACATCTTACCGACATGATTGACTTTGTCATAGACAACTGCCCCAACGTTTACGTTGATATAAACTTCCACATGACCTGGGCATACCAACAAGGCTATGAGCGAAAAGCATTTACAGACAATTACAATGCCGACCAGATGACTATGTACAACGCTATTGTGAACACGGTTCAAAGCGTTGTTCTTGAGGACAAAACAATAAGCCGCGTTCTTCCTTCGGGTACGACGATTCAAAACCTCCGCACATCATATCTCGGAGATACGCTTAACCGCGACGGAACGCATCTGTCAAACGATGTTGGACGCTACGCGGCAGGACTTACCTGGGCTTGCGCCATTACGGGAGCATCTCCGTATGACGCAAAATGGATACCGTCCGAATACGCGCAGGTTGCCGAAGATTTTGAGGTTATTAAAGAGGCGGTAGCAAACGCGGTTGCCACCCCCTTTGCCGTAACCGAATCCAAAATAAAAGAAAAAAAGGTACTCACCCTTGAAGAACGCTTTGTTGAAGCAGGACTTAACATAAACGACTACGAGCTTATAGATTGGGAACCTAAGTTGTTTTATCACTGGAATTCCACAAGCAAAACGACAGCGGGAAAGTCAGACAGTATGCCCAACTTCATAGCCTCTAAAAAATTCACAAAGGACGAGCTCCCCATTGGTTCGGTAATTGTGGTAGACAGAGGCTACAAATACCGTCCCGAAGGTTGGCAGACGGCTGACACGAAAAATTCAAATACACGTCCCTCAAACTGCACCGCCTTCTTCACAATAGTTGACGAGGCCTGGTGGGATAACTACACTCTTCGTGCCTTCAACGTCTCAAAGGAAACCGGAAGCGAACCCGCAACCGAAGAGGATACAACACACTTCAGAATCTATATTCAAAAAAACTAAGGAGAAAAAATGGCAGAACTACTTGAAATAATTATGATTGTAAGCTTTGGCGCATCGTGGCCGCTTAACGTTATCAAATCCTACAAGGCAAGAACAACCAAAGGAAAGAGCATTGCGTTTTTGTTGCTCATATTCTTCGGTTACATAGCGGGAATTACGTCAAAGTTTGTAAACGCAGACTACATGGCAAATTTCGCAAGCAAATGGTACGTACTTTTCTTTTACGTACTCAACTTCCTTATGGTTGGTGCGGACATCGTTATGTACATAAGAAATCTTAAGCTTGACAAGGAGAGGGAAAATGAAGCTAATAAGTGATATCGCATACGGAATTGCACACGAAAACCAGAAGCTTGACCTTCGCCTGCCCGACAACGATGAATTTTATGCTGTAGTGTTCATTCACGGCGGCGGACTTGAAAAAGGTGATAAGGCGAATGACAAACTTCACTTCGGTCATCTTGTTTCCAAGGGATACGCAGTTGTCGCCCCCAACTACAGAATGTACCCAGATGCCAAATATCCCGAGTACGTAGAAGATGCGGCGGCGGCTGTGGCTTGGGCGTTTGAGCATCTTAACGAATACGGCAAATGCAAAGGCATTTTTGTGGGCGGAAGCTCGGCAGGCGGTTATCTTTCCATGATGCTCTGTTTTGACAAGCGCTGGCTTGCGCCCTACGGTATAAAGCCCACCGACGTTAAAGGCTGGCTTCACGTTGCGGGACAGCCCACCTGTCATTTCAACTATCTGAAATACGACAGAGGCATTGACAGCAGACGAGTAATAGTTGACGAGACCGCACCGCTTTATCACATCGGCGAGGACGAGGAATATTCTCCCATGCTCTTTACGGTTTCTGACAACGACATGAAGAACCGCTACGAGCAAACAATACTTGTGCTTTCCACAATGAAGCATTTCGGTCACGAGGATAAAACCGAGCTTAAGGTATTCCAAGGCACGCATTGCCAATATCACGGTCAATCAAATGAAAACGGTGAAAACCTGCTTGGCGTTGCCGAATGTGAATTTATGGAGAAAGTGATAAAAAGCAAATAGTATTGCCACTTGACTTTTTGCTTGTTTTGATATATACTGTATTCACAGTATAATCAAAGGAGCATAATATGTTAAAACGCGAAGATATAAGAATACGTGACCCATTCATTGTCACCGACAAGGAAAACGGCTGTTATTACATGTACGGCACGACGGCGCTGAAGCCCGACACCCTTGCGGCGGCTAACACTTTTTCTGTTTACAAGACCTACGACCTTGAAAATTTTGAAGAACCGAAGGTTGTTTTTGACGGCGGCAAATACGGATTTTGGGCTGACCGTGATTTTTGGGCACCCGAGGTACACAAATACAACGGAAAGTACTATCTTTTCGGAAGCTGCAAGGCTGACGGCAGATGCCGTGCCACACAGATTTTTGTTTGTGACACACCCGACGGCGAGTTTGTTCCCGTCTCTAAAAATCCTCCAACACCGCAGGACTGGGAATGTCTTGACGGTACGTTTTACGTTGAGGACGGTGTGCCATACATGGTATTCTGTCATGAGTGGGTGCAGATAGTCGACGGAACGATATGCGCACAGAGACTCTCGGAAGATTTGACAACGCCAATCGGTGAGCCTGTTTATCTTTTTAAAGCAACAGACAACAAAGAAGTCACCATGGCAGGCGGAAAAACACGTCAGGGGTACATCACCGACGGTCCTTTCTTTTATTACGAAAACGGAAAGCCCATAATGATATGGTCAAGTTACTCAAACGGCAGATATCTGGTGCTTGAAGCCGAAAGCGACAACGGAAAGCTTGACGGCAACTGGACACACCGTGGCAGCAAATTCACATTTGACGGCGGTCACGCAATGATTTTTGAGTCGCTTGAGGGTAAACGAATGATTTCGCTTCACTCTCCAAATAAAGCTAATCTTGAAAGGGCTGTGTTTTTTGAGTTTTAGATTTTGCTAACCGCGACCTACGAATAAAAAAGCTGTCGTACCGAAGTACGACAGCTTTTTTATTAACCCCACCGAGCCGTGTAGTTAAGGAAAAGAAACCCTGCCAAGCAAGGCGGTGTTCTATCCTTTGCTTTACTGCTCCCAACGTCCGTATAAAAAGCGAGACAAGTCAATCGGTTAGTATACGGGAGGTCTGCAAACCACAAAGGAACCCGAACTCCTTTAATTCACGTGTCGGTTCCAATACTCTTAACTATCACGCACTAAGCAGGAAAATCTGACAATTATTTGCTCTCTTCGTCGTAGTCAACTTCCTCGTTGAGGAAAGCGTCGAAGTAATCGGCGGCGTCGTCAAACTCGTCATCGTCGTCAATGGAAACAAGCATTTCTTCGCCGTTTTCCATAACCGATTTGAGAATGGTATACTCAAAGAACTCTCCGTCGTCGTTGTCGTCCTCTACGGGAACGAAAGCGTAGTACTTGGTGCCCTTAAGCTCAGCCTCTCCGATAAGCTGGAAAGCGTGCTCGTTGCCTTCTTCGTCTGTCAGCATAACTACTTCAGCATCTTCGGCGTTTTCGTCCATAGCGTCATTGATTTTGTTTTCATCCATTTTATGTTACCTCCAAAAGATATTTTACACAATGATATTTTACAATATAATTTGTTTTCTGTCAATGTTTTTTCGCAATTTTATTTTTCGAAATCAAGTATTTCGGATAAAATTGAGTTGCTTACGTACATTCCGTTGCTCAAAAAAGCGATTCGTCCGCCTTCTTTTTTGGCGTATCCGCAGGAAACGTATCTTTCCAAAGCATTTTTGTATTTAGCGGTGTCCTCGTTTGTTTCTTCTTGAAGCAAATCAAAGTCCGCGCCCTCTTCAAGCCTCATGCCAAGCATTATTTTTTCGCACAGAATATCGTGGGGCGAAATTGTTTCGTTTGTGTCAATTCTGTCACCTTTCAGATATTTTTCAATGTCGCAGGTGTTTGCGAAGCGTCGGTTTCCGACACAGGAATGTGCCGCAATTCCCAAGCCCAGATAATCCTCTCTGTGCCAGTATTTCAGATTGTGCCTCGATGTGAAACCTTTTTTGGCAAAGTTGCTTATTTCATAGCGTTCAAGTCCGAATTCGGCAAGCTTCTTGACCGAAGAAAGGTACATTTCGTACTCGGTATCCTCATCGGGCAGAATCAAGCTGTCCGCGTGGCGTGCAAAGTGAGTACCTTCTTCAATTTTCAAGCCGTAAAGCGATAGGTGCTCCGGTGATAGGGAACATACTTCGTCAAGGGTTTGTGCAAGACTTTGTGGCGTCTGTTCGGGGATTCCGAACATCACGTCAACGCTGACGTTTTCAAATCCCGCTTTCCGAGCCTCACGCAGAGTGCTTTTGGCATCTTCCGCCGAGTGCAGTCTGCCCAGAAGCTTGAGTTCTCGGTCATTCATACTTTGAACGCCTATGCTGAGTCGGTTAAAACCGCCCGAAAGCAATGCTTTGAAATAGTCAAAGCCGCCCGTTGCGGGATTGCATTCGGTGGTTATTTCGGCATCACCTGATAAGCTGAAGCTTGCTTTTACCGCCTTGAGAATTTCGGTCAGATGTTGGGCGTCAAGCAGGGTAGGAGTTCCTCCTCCGAAATACACTGTGTTAACAGTATACTCCCCGTATGCCCGTCCGTATTCCTCGATTTCCGAAATAAGTGCGGAAATATATTTTTTCACCGTTTCGGTTTTCGGGTGAGGAAATGAGCAAAAATCACAGTATCTGCATTTGCTTTTGCAAAATGGAATATGAATATAAAGTCCTAAGGTTTTCACAGCTTAATCTTTACGTGAGTTTCCTGCCACGATCAGCAAAAGTCGGAGAAGCTGCATAAGCGATACGGCAAGAGCCGCCACGTAGGTCATTGCCGCCGCGGAAAGTACCTTTCTGGCACTGCTTATTTCGTCTCTTGCCAAAATTCCGCACGATTCTATGGATTCAAGCGCTCTTCTGCTTGCGTTGAACTCTGTGGGGAGTGTAACAAGCTGGAACAACGTGCTCAACCCGAAGCAGGCAACGCCCAGATATGCAAGATAGATCATACCCGACGCTTCAAGGAAAAGTCCGAGAAGTATCAAGGGAAAAGCGAGCATAGACCCGAATCTTGTGGCGGGTATTATTGCAGCTCTTATCTTTATCGGAACGTAACCCACAGCGTGCTGTACCGCGTGACCCGCCTCATGGGAGGCAACGCCTATTGCGGCGGCAGATGGGTTGTCGTAAACCGTTTCCGAAAGATAAATGGTGTTGTTTCTCGGGTCGTAGTGGTCGGTCAGGTCGCCTCTTACACGCTCGATTTTTACTGAGTAAAGTCCGTTGGCGTCAAGCACTCTGCGAGCCGCTTCGGCACCTGTTATTCCACGAGAGGAACGCACCTTTGAATATTTTTTGAAGGTAGTGTTTACCTTTATGCTTGCGAAAATTGAGAAGAGAACCGCAGGCATAACCAGTACGATGTACCAATAATCATAAAAGAACCACATAGCTTTCTCCTTTCGGGTTTTGGAGTTCGTATTATTTTACGTAGTCAAACTCAAAGTCGTAAATAGAAACCGTGTCGCCGTCGCGGCAGCCCTCGGCTTCTAATTTTTCAAAAATTCCCGCCCTCATAAGGGTGTGCTGGAAATAATTGAGCGATTCGTAATCGTCAAAATTGATGCGTCCCATAATGTTGTATATCCAATCGCCTTCGACGATGAACTTTCCGTCCTCGCGGCGTATGGTAACGTCGGTTTCGTCGGGAACGGCAATTTCTTCGGTTACGACTTCGCTTTCGTATACCGTGATGGGCGGAAGCAAACGCAGACGTTCGCCTACCTCGTAGATAAGCTTTTTAAGCCCGTCGCCCGTAAGAGCCGAAACGTAGAAAAGCTCCCAGCCGTTTTCGTCAACGAAAGCCTCAAACTTCTCAAGGTCCACAAGTTCGGGGTCGTGCATATCGAATTTGTTTGCGACGATTATCTGAGGTCTGGACGCAAGCTCCGGGCTGTAACGCTCAAGCTCGCGGTTTATATTCTTGATGTCCTCAATGGGGTCTCTGTACTCGGTAGCCGCAATGTCCACCACGTGAAGAAGCAGACGGCATCGGTCAACGTGTCTGAGGAACGCGTGCCCAAGTCCCGCACCGTCAGCCGCACCCTCTATAAGTCCGGGAATGTCTGCGGCAACAAATCCGCTTTCCTCACCCGTGGACACCACGCCCAAGTTGGGTGAAAGGGTAGTGAAGTGATAGTCGGCAATTTTCGGACGCGCCGAGCTTATCTTTGAGAGAATAGA